>JAATVJ010000187.1 GCA_014523515.1 Nitrososphaerales archaeon TH1177
AAATACCGATGTTTTAAAGGCTATTGATATTATGTTAAAGAAAGGTATTAGAAATATAGGTATGACTAAAAATAGAAATAAACCATCTGAAGTAATCGGAGTTATAAATGATCGAAAGATATTGGAATTTCTTTTGAGTTACACTGGCAGACAAATAATGAAAGATTTAGAGCAAAAGACGATCTCTCATATCAGATTGATCAGGTTGACTGAGAACTTGGACATTTATCCAATGAGAGAAGTACCTCAAGATATATCGATAAAGGTTGCTGCTAAGTTATTAACTGAAATGGAAAGACCTTTTCTAATTTTAGAAGGAAAAGATAAAATCGTCACTCCATGGGATATAGTAATGAAGACCTTCTAAAAATATAATTTTATAAATGATAATAGAATTCACAACAGGTTAAAATCAATCAGTATCTTTAATAACGGAAATATGTTATTTGCTATCTTGATATAATTATATATTTTAGTGATAGTTTTGAATTGAATGTCCTAACTTTTCTTTTTTCTGTTATTCTTAGAAAAGATTATTGATCTATTATAGGCATCAGTAAGTGAACATTAGCTGGAATAAAATCATTATATTCTAAATAAGATTCTATTTTCAATTTGCTTGAGGTAATCCTAATTACACAATTGATTGTATGTTATCCTGGGCGAAAAATATTTTCAAAAAGATGTTCTCTATATTCCTCTAATATAGACTGAGAAAATTGAAAATTCTTATTGTTGTAAAGATCAGAAAGTAAGTCTTTATTGTTAATTATTGTTTTAAAAATATCTTTATCAGTAACTATCCCTACTAATTTGCCTTCCTTATTGGTTATAAGGAGTCTACGAAAATTATTCTTTTGCATGGTTTGTAATGCATCTATTAAAGAATGTGTTTCTTGAATGGTGACTATAGGTTTACTCATTATCTCATTTACTTGTATTTGTAAATTCGCATCAGGGGAAGATAAATTATTTACAATGTCTCTTTCTGTTATTATTCCAACAGGATTATTACTAGATTCATCAACTACTATAACAGATCCTATTCTGTTATCTTTCATAATTCTACACACATTGAATAATCGTTCTTTTGATTGAATTGTTTTTATATTTTTAGTCATACAGCTAGAAATAGATATTGATTCTAAACTCAATTATTGTTAATGATATTACTATCCTAATAATAATCCTTTCTTTCTTTTTTGGTATAGTTTACTAGGAATTTCTATTCTCGGTAGCATATAGTACCTATAAATATTTATGATTTCCGTATTATCAAGCAGTAGCAGGATTGAGAGGAGAGGAGAAGGAAGAAAACCTTAGACAATTAATAATAACGACGAATAATAATAATAATGAACCATATCAGAATTTTATAAACTGTTTACAATCAGAATACACATAAGAAACCTATAAAAGGACTTTAATGAATTTCCTTCTCTTTTTACAAATTAATAAGGATGATGATGATTGTTATTCTAAACTATTAAAATACGATGTAAAAACAATAGAAAATTTTATTCGTGATTATATTATGGACATGAGAAGAAGAAGAAATCTATCTTCCTCAACAATAAATCGCAATTGTGCTGCCATAAAACATTTTTTCGATATCAATGATATTGATTTGAGATGATCCAAGAAACTTGTAAAGTTCAAAGGAAATAAAAGAGATATCAGGAATAAAAAAATGAGATTAGGGCATATACTTTGGAAGAGATTTACAAACTATTGAATTCAGCCCAGGACCAGAGAGCAAAGGTTATGATATTATTAATGACTAGTGGAGGAGTAAGAATTGGTACTTTTTTTATCTTTAAGTATCAGAAATTTAATTCCAATTGACGAGTATGGTATTTACCAGGTTATCGTTTATGAAAATACTTGAAGTCAGCATTATACCTTTTGCAGCCAGGAATGCAGAAAAGAGATAGACAACTATCTTGAATTTAGAAAGAGAAATGGTGAGACAATCAAACCTGAATCTCCCATAATAAGAGAACAATTCAATACAAGGAATAGAGGAATAGGGTCTGCAAAACCTAGATTTCTAAAAGATAGAGCATTGACAAAGATTATTGAACAAGTTATTAAAGTAGATGCAGGAATAAAAAAAGAAGATTGGTTGAAAAAACTCCAACAAGGTTACCATTTGGAAGACTTTGTAATCTAAGACCTATTAATCCTACAACAACAATAACAATAACAACAATTTCAACTAATACACCTACTACAACTACTACAGATACAATAGATCAATATGATGATGAGGATGAGGATGATATTACTACCACTATCACCAGTAATAATAATAGTAGCAGTATCAAGATAATGGGGATTTCATACAATATCTATGAGAAACTAAGAGAGCATAGCAGAAAATACCATAATCAACCTATCTCATATGACGATATCTTTGAAGAGATCTATACTTCCTACAATAAGAACCATGAACAAAAATACTTTTTAACTTAACTGATTATAAGAATTTTTTATTTATTCTCTATTTCTTTTGTTATTTTATTGTAAAGATCTATAATATGCTTTGAACAAGAATGATAGATTTTGTTAGTACCATCTTTGTGAAATTCATTTATACCTGCCATTCTTGCTGGTTTTCTACCACATACTTCACAACAACAAGATGATGATGATGATACTGACTTATTTTTTTCTAGTTTATACTTTAACATTTTTTCTAGATAATTATTATAGTACAAAATACTTTTTAAATATATATATATTATATCATTATAATATTTTTTATTTTATTTGTTGTAAAGGAACTATAGATCTAACCGTTCTCAAACTTCCTTTTCATATATGGAAGTCATTTCTTTTTTTATTCTTTATTGATAACGAATCCCTCTTTTTCTTTGTTGATTAAAGGGATAATTTTTTCCATTATTATTTTATCAAAATTATTTTCCTCAAAATCTATAGTTAATAATAAATGATAATTTTCATTGATTGAAATTGTAGACCTAGTCACGTTCTCATATCTTCCAAATGCATAGGTTAATTTTCCTATTTTTGGTTCAAATTTAGTTCTTGTTTTCTGTCTAATTATTGTATTTATTGCAGATTCTTGATTCTCTTCTTTAGTAAGGAGTGGTTTTAGTCCTTCTCTATATTGTTCATTTATAATAATACCGTTTTGATCTGTAATACCAACCCATCTTATTGATTTGTGTGAATCAAGTATATTTTTAGTAAAAGTATAAAGGAAATTACTATCATTTTCCGACGACATATATGTATATATTTAAGTAAAATTATTGTAATAAAAATTAATAATTATCTTTGTAAGATAACCATATTTCTAATAACATTGTTAAATTTATGTTTTACTTCCTCTCGTTTACCTTCTGGAACTTCAAAGTATACAATTATTGAAGGAATTATTTGCTTGCTGTTTTATCTATACTTTCATTCTCAAGTGCCTTTTGGCTTAACCTTTCAAATTCTTTTAAATATTGTTTATTTCTAGAGCTCCATTTTTTGTTTACAAGATCTTTTGTAAATAACCACATATCTGCAATAATATAACTTTGCCATCGAATAAATTCATCTTCTAATTCTTTATCATGTTTTAATATAAAACCTAATCTATCGTAAGTAGTTGCTACATTTCTAGCTGCTTCTTCGGTTGCAGGATCAATTTCGAAAATTAAATTATCATTATTATTACTTCCATCTTTTAATTGATTCAAAAGTTTATTTTTTCTAAGTGCCTTCCTAGATTGAATAAATTTTTCATCTTCTATTATTCTTAAGATTTGTAACATTTAAAAAAAAGGTCAGCCTGTCTTTTACGTTTACTTTCTTTCTGAGATCTTAAGATTCTAACTAATGACAATCCAATGGCAATTAAAGAAAAAATGAACGAAAATACTATTATCGGTTCCAACTATTTAGATATATGATAAAATTCATTTCTTATTTACTATTCTCTTCCTTTTTTTTCTATCTCTATATTTTACTAATTTGCTAACTGGATAGAGTGATAGCAAACCTGTAATCAATAATAACAAAAAATCTGATATACTCGTCATTTTTAATATTTATCACAGACTACGAATAGAGAATTTATACTTAAATATTATTTCAAAAAATTTTAAAAATTTATCATTTTTTTGTTATTATTCATAATAAAATTTCTGTTTAACCATTTCTCGTTTACCTTCTGGAACTTCATAATATACGACTAAAGATATATTATTACTACCACTAATAATATGCGATTGAGAACCGTGAACCTTATCATTTGCTTCAGAAACAATATCTGATAATATTTCATATTTCTTTTGTATATCTTCAATAGGACCTTGCAATAGCTCTAATGAGTTGGACATTTTTGGTTTAGGTTCTTTGGCAAATTTCTTGTTATTGTAATAAGTTGGTTTATTATTTGTATTAGTTGATGGATCTATAGATTTAGTACTGCTGGATCTATTTGGACATACATGTTTCTTCTTTGCAAAAACTTAAAAGTAAGCATTCTCTGAAGTATTTCAGTAAATTCTGGTATTGCAATTATAGACGCAAGGTTTAGGATTGATAATATTTTGATTAGAGCTCATTTCTTATTTTTATTTGGTCCAACCAATTCTTTTTTTTTCTGTAGCAACATCTATTACCATCATATCTAAATCATGTCTCAAAAAATCTTCTGCAATGTTCTTTATATCATCATTAAATTCTTTATCTTTTCTCTTTTCTACTAGTATTGGGACTATAGATCCCAATAATCGGTTTATAAAATCATCATGGTGTTTTTGTTCATTCTGTTCGATTAACTTTGTCGCTTCTTGAAAAGAAAAATCATCATCACAAAATACATGTAAAAACTTTACAAGTTGTACTGCAATATTATTATCATTACTATTATTACTATTGCTATTGTAGTAGCCATCAATTTTATCATAATATTCTATTGCTTTTTTCATAAACTGTTGTTTCATGATCTCATAATGATGTTTTATAGGATCTTCTACTATTACAATTAAGCCTATAACTTGTTTTTCAAGATCTTCCATAGATTTAATTTTATTTTTATCTTCTTTAGACAATAGATTAATTCCTATTTCGATTTCATGTCTATCACTAGGCAATACAATACTACTGATAGCAGACTTTGGCTTAAACATCGCCACATATCGATGAAAATAGAAGTCTCTTGAGACATCGTTAAACTTTTTGATCCAAATTGAATCTGATATTTTAGAAGTCATTTTTTGTTTTTTCTCCCTCTCTTTGATTATATATTTAATAAAGTACTAGAAATAGAAGATCTCATTTTATTCTTTTACCATTCTATTTTTGGATATCTACAATTCCATTAATAATACATTATTTTTTTATGAGGATCAATGTCTTCTCCTTCTTTCTCTTCTTCCTCAGAAGAAGAATTAGTATCAATATCTTTTTTTTGCCAAAACCATATTGTTTTCATATACCGTTCACAACGTTTCATTTCTTGTATTCCTCAAGTATTACATTTTCACTTCTCTACGTTTGATTACAATCTTTTTACCATCAGTGATAACATCAATTTTTTCACCAACTTTTAATTTAAAAGCCTCAACTACTTCATTAGGGATTGTAACAATAACTGGAGGATTTTTTCCACCTCTAGCAGTTCTAACCACCACCTCACCAAATGCTAGAACCTTTCCTTCTTCTACCATTAATAAATCAGTATTCATACAACTATCTTAATATATTTTCTAGTATATATCAGTATATTCTATTAGATACAAATATATAGTAGATAGTAGTATATGCTTGTATCCAACAATTAGAAATTGAGCATAAAGAAATAACAGCAACTAGCAATCAAATAGTTGGTGAACAACAAGAGAATAAGACAAAAGACAGGAGGGAAGGAAAGGGCAGAGCCATTGCCCTCTCCCGAATGGTATACAGGTTACAGAATTCAGACGTTTATTACGTAGAATCTGAAACTTGCGACAATATATACTACTTTGTAAAATATGTTTTTGACGTTCTAGAATTCTGTTCTTGCAAGGATTATGAATCAAAGAGAACAGAAAAAGGTAAGCATTTACACGCTGTGGAATACTCGCTATGGTTTGGAACCATGAAAGATATGGACAAACTACCAGTAGAAGCAAAAAGAGACAATACGATTTATGCAAAGTCACATCTAGAAGACGACTATTCATTTTGATTTTTAGTAATAGGTGAAAGATAAGAGATATGATACTTGAATTAATGGCAATAAATGTAGCAATTCTAAACGGTATTATAATTTATTTTGTGGTAAGTACAACATTAGAAGATTATTTAAGTAAAAGAAAAAGAAGGAAGGAGGTTGTTGTTATATAAATGATTTCTTCTAATATTGATAACAATAACAATAACTTTACAATCAAAGACAACTCCTCTGATATAGCGTCTTTTCTACCAAAATATCTGATAGAACCCCTAACAATGCTGGCAAGGATTAGAAATACAGGCGAATTGACGATTATGTAATTCATATGGTACAAGAAGAGATCATATCCATAAGAGAAGGTAATCAAGGAGACAAAGATCTTGGTCAAGATATTATCAAATATTTGCAGAGGTTAGGAGTTACTGACAATATTTCAGATTCAAAGAGTAAGGAAGATTTGAAATGATGATATCGATAAAGAAGAAGAGAAGAAGTAGTAGTAAGAATATTGATACAACAACAAAAGAATCAATTACATTAAGACAACAAATCAAAGAGCTCATTGACATTATAGGATATAGAGAACAACCAATTTACAGAGAATGTTGTTTAGACGATATCTGTAAAGTCTTGCAAGAACATATTGATGCAAAAATCCATAACTGGATAGAATCATTTGAACACAACCAGCTAAAAGAAAAAGAATGGATAGAGAAGGCAGACTGTCAGGTATTCTACGATATTCACCACTCTATGAAAGTGTATTCAAATGGTGCAGCTCATGCTCTCCAGTTCTTGAAAGATGAATTGGTTGAGAAATAAAAATGGGTAGACGATTCGGCAATAAGGCTCCAGTCCCTAAAACTACCTGGGCAATTTTTCCAGAACTGGATCAAATAGTAACAAGGGTAAAACTAAGACACCATACAATTGACGACTTTATGACAAAAGTGTTTGAACAATGGCTAGAATGGAGAGATACAATATCATTTATGGAAGATGCTTACAACAAGCAATCTAAAATGAATTCAGATTATGTAAAGGAAATAGAAAGATTAAATCAACGTTTACAACAATACGAACAACAACAAGAACAGCAAAATTTAACTACTAAATCTATTTTATAATTTTATAAAATTATGTATATAGAATTTAATTATTTATTGGATTCAATATTTTTATTTTTATAGTTTTGTGTGAAACCAATTGATTGACAGATATCAATGAATTTTTTATCAAACCTTAATGGATTTACTGTTGGACCTGGATACGGAACTGAGTTCCGTAACTGATCCCATGTTCCATTTTTATTATTTCCGAAACAATTATCTATACTCTTAACATCTTGAATTATTTTTTCTTTCTTATATCCTACCTTTCATAAATTAGTATTATTATTATTATTATTTAATTTATAACTTTAATATATATATAAAATTATAATTTTATAAAATAGATTTGTTATTTCTCTAGCGATATATTATTTAATAACAATTAATCTTTTTTGTAAGCATCTATAGATAGATTATTATGATTTTACTGATTTGGTGACAATGTACATATGGTCTGTAAAGGAATATTTTCACGTCATAAAGCAATGAGACCTACAAATGGAGGCATGCGCTATTTGAGAGGACAAAAACGCTGTCAAGTTTGTCAGGTTTTCATTTATTGGCGAGATTCATACTGCCCTTGTTGTGGCTATAAATTAGGAGTCAATCCAAGGAATAGTAAATTTAAACTAACGTTAAGAAGTAAAAATAATAAGAAACAACAAGAGTCTATTACTAATCTACTAGCTTGATTTTTTTATTAATTAATTAATACTGATATTCAAAGTAAATAAAGAGATTGAGAAATTAATAAATAAATCAATTCCCACTAAGATTTTACCTTCAATCACAAAAGAATTAGGCAAACAAACTTTTGCAGATAGTCACAACCTTCTCTTTTCTCCTCTCCTATATAGAAGTGGTATTCATTAGTAGGGAGGAGGGAGAAGGGGCTATGACTTTTATTAATTAATAATTACTCTAGCGATATAAATTAAGAAAGAAGAAGAAAAATATAAAGCTAAAGCAGTCGTATTTGAATTTGTTAGATTAGAGAGAATGTTTAAAGTTAAAAAAATAGCATTGGAAGATATTGGATTACAGGTATAAGTAAAAGTATATAATTTTACATATTTTGATAGTATTATACAAGTTACCTATCTACCATCTATATCTATATCTAACATCAATATGCCATAACCTCCAAAAAAAATACGCTCCTACAACTCTAGAATGAGGCTATGGCTTTACTAGATAAATTCAGATCGTTTTTAAATTATTATATATTATTATATATTTTATTATCAATAATTTATGTACCAAAAGAATAATAGAAAAAAAGCCAGTAGTTTGTTTGCCATAGCCTCCACCCTCTCTACTGTTTTGGGCTATCACTAGAAAGAAAGATGGCTATGGCTTTCAATTAATAATATAAAATTTATCTCAAATTACTAAATAATTTCTTGATGATATATTATATAACCAGAAAAAATCTTCAAATTACATCCTAAAACCATAGCCTTCTATGTTACTATACTGACTAGCCAAATTTTGCATATTCTAGATATATGGAAAATGGTGATTTTCAAGCATAATTACCTATCTTATCAGGAAGAATTTGTAAACGAATTTTAGTTAGTCAGTATAATTGCCCACTATAAAGGGATGGCTATGGCTTAGTATTAAAAGGAATTAGAGTTTATCACTATGAGAAATAGATTTTGATATACTTTCATTTACTGCACTAATTAATTTATATATCGATACACGTTTTTTAAGAATATTAAATTTATAATTACATTTCAAGTTAGCAAAATAATCACTCATTATAATTACATTTAGTTTTGGATTTATTTCTAAGAGTTTGGTGCCAAGAAATAATCCATTCATATCAGGCATTTTGTCATCTGTTATTACTAACGAATATTTATTTGGATTTTCCTTAATATGTTCATATGCCAAAACTGTGTCAGTAAAACAAGAAACATTATCATATCCACTCATCTTTAAAGCCTCACTATACAAATTTAACAAATCTGGATCATCATCTACTATGGCTATAGATATAGTAAACATTCTAGACTAGAGATTTAAACATAAAAAATCTATTTAAGTATGATTTGTATATGTTCTCTTCTCTTTTGTTTGAAAATTTTGCTTATACAATCTAACTTAAAGCAGTTAAAGAACAAACCAACAAAAAAATTAAGGATTTATCTGAAAAATAATAAATAGCACATTTAATAATCTTTTGCTTACTCTAATAACTAAATGATATAAGCCGGTCCATATTAGAGATATTCAGACATATAGCTGTATGCCATAGCCTTCTACATTGTTGTTGACATAGTAGGCTATGGCTTTCTCCTTTTACTAATAAGACAGACAGCAGCAGGTAATTATTATTCTATAATTGATAAATAAAATGTTAATTATATTATATACCACAAGTAATCCAAAAAAAGCCATAGTCTGCTGTCTAACTGTTGAACCGGTTTGCTCCTAAACAAAATGAGGGCTATGGCTTTCTTCTTTTACTAACAGATTTTTATTTGATGTATGTCATAGATATATTATTATTAGTAACTTAAGTCACCAAGAATTGGCTTTTTTAGTAAAAGAAGAGTGAATCAAAGAGAATTAGAACAAAAAACAAAAGCAGTTAAAAGATATGGAGGAACTTCCTTGATAGTAATTGAAAGAACCTATGATCCTAGTATTATAGAAAATACAATTAAACCAAAAAATAAAGATCCTTTAGAATCAAGTCCTGGCTATATAGGATATCTTTGGAAAGGAAAGGATTCACTTAACCGAGCTCCTGATGAACTAATACCATTGGATTTTACTCCAATATATTTACCATATCCTGATGACTGGAAAAAGATGTTTGGAACAAAAGGATTCTTAATAGCGATGCACGTTCCAATATCATTTGTAAAAGATAAGAATAGGATTACAAGAACACTGTATCATATTGCAAAAACTGGAATTAATATAAAAAAAGAATGAAATTTCCTTAATGATATAAAAAATTTAGGCTATGATTATTCAAATAATACAATAACAAATTCTTATAATAAATAAGATTAAAAACAGTATATTTACAAGATTTGCTTAATAAAAATAAAAATAAGTTGCTATAATAATAGATAATATTATTTTATCTTTAAAAGCATTATATAAATTTTCATATATAAAATTAATAAGAAAAATTATTTATAGCAAAAATACAAAAAGCATTGTGATCTATTAAATTTCAATATATTCTTTAAATTATATAATCTACCGTATGATTACAGGAAGAAATTAAATAACCATAAAATCTAAACTATTATAATAAACCTGTCAATAGGAAGAACTTGGTATCTTACAAAATTATAAAAAAATTTTACACACTAATCGTTAAAAAATTGGATAAGCTTTATTGTAATTATATATAGAAATCTTAAATAGAAAACCATAAATAGACCAAGTAAATGTTATCTGTCATCATGACAGGTCTAAGGTACATCAAGTTTCTTTACCTTTTTATTATTATATCTTTTGTAAGTAGTATCTTTTTTATATCTTCTATCGAATCATCTTTTGCACAGAAAGATAATGAAGATGACCAAGGTGACGATAAATTAATAGTTGAAGCACGTATCAATCTAGAAAATATAGATATCGAAAATACAAAATTTATACGGGTTATTGGTTTTATAAATGGTGAAGAGAGCAAACAGGATATTCCTATATCGTCTATAGATAAGACTAAGAATAATCTAAATGTTGAATTAAAAGTAAATAAAAAAAATGACATAGTTGAAGCAGATACACCAGACGAATTTTTTGTATGTGGAT
>JAATVJ010000188.1 GCA_014523515.1 Nitrososphaerales archaeon TH1177
AAGAAAAAAGTAGTACCATGCTCTGGTATCGATACAGATGCAATGTGGGGATTTAGCCATACAAAGGGCTGGTTGGATATTTGGATACAAATTACATTTGATATCAAGTACAGGTTCCATTATTGTACCTTTGGCAGCAGATTTTACAACTGCCAACATACCTGACAACCAGCTGTACGATATATTGACAGCAAGTCTACCTCTTGCAATAATCGGAAGAACATTATACATGTCTGCAGATCCTGGATACGATGATCATAAACTTTATGATCTCAGCATAGATATAGGATTTCAACTAGTGTGTCCAGTACAGAGATATAAGAATACTCCTGCTGACAGGATAAAATTGGTTGAATTTTATGAATCTAATGTTGGACAGGCTATCTATTCCTTGAGAAGTATATCAATTGAACCATTGATAGAACATATAAAATCTGTTTTTAGGATAGATCCATTACTTGTGAGAGGATATGCCAAGGCTTCTTCAGTAGTACTACTATCAGTATTGCTCTATCAGATACTTGTCTATTATAACTGTAAAACTAAAAAAGATAATCCAAGAGCAATCAAATACATGCTAGGAACATAACATAATGATCAGGTAATGCTGTTCTTCTAACGATATATCTTTATTGAATTATGACCCAGCCTCAACTAATTAATTAATCTATTACTCTCTAGAGAGCAATATTTATAAAAATATGAAAGTCATTTCTGATAAACAAAAAAATATTGAATTATTATATATGATTATCTAATATTCCTTGTCTTTCATCATCATCATCATTTTCTTTTTTATCATATCATCGTAGTCTTGACCGCCATATTTGTCGTATTTTTCTTCACCATATTTCATTTTTTCATGTTCATCGTCATACCATGTTATTTCTTTCTTCATCAAAACTTGTCCATTGCCTGGATCTACAATGACTTTATATTTTTTCATATTTTCATCTACTACCATTATCTTGTAGACTAAATATCCATGTGCTTGAGTTAACTCTGCTTCCTTGACAAAAGAATTTGCTCCAACACTTGCTTGTGCTGCTTGTATTGCTCCTATAATGTCAGTAGTTACTTTAGATTTTAATGCTTCTGCTATAGTAGATTCTACATCAATTGTTCCATTCAAATTCATCATCATAGGTTGAGATTGATTTGTAGTTGATATTTCCATGGTTGAAATATTTTTATCAGGTTCAATGAGTGGAGGAATTTTTGAATCTCCTTCTTGAGCAAATGCATTTCCTAAAATGCTATTGTTGATACCAATAATTCCTATTGCTAGAAGGACAATTAGCGTTGTAGTTGTTAAAATTATTTTCATCAAAAACAATAGGTTACCCTAAGTAATAACAGTTAGGGATATACTCTATATGGAGATAGAATCATATTATAATTTATTATCTAATGTCAAAAATTTTATTTCATAGATAGATTAATTATTTTGATAAATCTATTACTTTAGTGATATTTATTTAGTCTATTTTATTTAAAAACTCTTGATTGAAAGTTTCACAAGTCATAAATAACATAGTCTTTAGGTATTGAAAACTCATCACATCTACATCTGGAACAACTTTACTGTATATGTATTGTCATAGCCTGGATCTAACATCTCAACCAGTTCATCTTCGTTCAGGCTTTGGCAATTAAATTATCTCCAAGTATTATATAGTATGCTTAACATATTTCTATACTCATTATACGATGAGGTTTAGTCAAAAGAACAAAGAGATTCACACTATACCAGAGCCTTCTAAATAAATTTGCTCCTACTACTTATGATGGAAGGCTATGGCTTTTTAAAATAAGTTATTGAATTTTGTTATTATTATTATTATTATTATTAACAATATACAACATCTGAATATGTTCTACATAAATTAGTTTAATTATTATATATTATATATTACTAAAAATGATATGGAATCAAAAATCTATTCAACAATATCGATTTCATCTATTCTTGCATTTGCTTTAATTGCAGCAGCAGCAACAGGAGGAATACCAACAACATCATTTGAAAATGTATTAGCACAAGGCGAAAATGGTAGTTTACAAACTGGCGATATAGGAATGTCTCAAGATCAAACTGGTGGAGGTGAATCTACAGCATTTAATCCAGAAGAAATTATCAAAAAAGAAGCAAGAGGACTGGGAGATGCTGACCTTGGTGAAGTTCAAGAAGTTACAGGCGAATTCATAGTAACGCAAAAAGGTACTATAGACAAAGATGTATTCTATATTCCTAAAAATTTAGTAGACCATTTTGATGGTAGTACTGTCTTTTTTACAGTAACTGAAGAAGAAGCAAAACAGTACAAAAGAGATTAGACTTTACTAAAAATTAATTCATTTTTATTTAACTATAGGATTATAATTTAATTTTTTTAACGGTAATTTATTAAAATATTAGAAAAATAATAATTGTCCCTTCTTAATGGAAAATATTTTTATTCATAGTCTATTTGTAGATATTGTAAAATATTATAACTTAATTTGTTAAATATTTTGTAGTCAAATATTATTTATGGAAGATATTATTGAAAGTTTTGCAGAAAGATTAGGAATTGAACCTAATGCTGCAAGACAATGTATTTCAATAACATGTCGGTATTTTATTCAAAATTCAGAACCAATCAAAGCATCAGGACTTTTATCAATGCTACCAACAAGTTTAACAAATTTGTTTTCTGCTGATGAGAAAAACAAAATCAAGACAAACCTAGAAAGTATTCCTCCGGAGGAAGTTATTGAGAAAATATCGAATGAATGCTTTAATGGTGATAAACAAAAAGGAAAAAAGGTATATGAAGAAGCAATAAATCTAATTAAAAGTAAAATCTGGTAAAAAACAAAATTTTGTCATAGTCTGGATATGCTAATCCTATAAACCAAATCATGTAGTTGGTTCAGGCTATGACAATTAAATTGTCTCTAATTATTAAATAACTTGTAATATAGCAAACTTTATGAATTCTAATATTGAATGGAATGAAACTATAAAAAAAGAAGCAAGAGGAATTGATGATGAGGATTTAGGTGAAGTACAAGAAGTTCAAGGCAATTATGTACTAGTACAAAAAGGAATAATCAACAAAGAAAAATTCTATATTCCAAAAGATCAAGCCGAAAGTTATGATGGTGATGTATTAAGATTTAGATTTTCTAAACAAGAATTAAGCCAATATCAGCATGAACCACCAACTATATGGGATTCTGATAATATGCAAGAAACAACACCAACTCCGGAAATGAAAGAAACTAATGAAGAAGAACATATACCATTAACAGAAGAAAGGTTGGATGTATCTAAAAAGTCTCAACAAGATCAAGCAACAATTACTAAAAAACCAGTTAAAGAAACTAAAACAGAAGTTCCATTAACAAGAGAAGAAATAAGTATTGAGAGAAGACCTCCAAGCGGTGGTAGTGGTGAAAGAGAAGCACAAAATTCTCCTATACAATCAGAAGAGGAGATAAAAATACCATTAAAAAGAGAAGAAGCAGAAGTTACAAAAAAGCCCTATGTTAAAGAAGAGGCAGTAGTAAAAAAGAAAGCAATTAAAGGTAAAAAAAAGATAACTGATGAAATCACATCTGAAGAGTTAGATACCTCAAATGTGGATAAAGAATAATACAAATAAATAATAAAAAAATTATTTATTTTGTAATTTTATATTGCTAGCATGTCTACTGGTATAAATAGTAAATAAGTAAACAACTATTATAAGATTTATTGTCTATAATATGACATGTTAGATGATATATTTCAACTGTTTTCACAAAAAAGCGGACTATCTTCTAATGCTGCCAGAATTGGACTATCTTTAGTATCAAAGTTCTTGTTAGGAAATGCTGAACCCCAAAGAGCATCAGGATTGATGTCATTGTTACCCTCTGGTATAACAAATATGTTTTCAAATGATGAAAGACAAAGATTTACAAGTACTCAAGAAAATGTATCCGAGGACGAGGTTATTGATCGAATTTCTCATGAATGTTGTAATGGTGATAGAGAAAAAGGAAAAATGGTTTACCAAGAAGCAATCAAGGTATTAAGAGAGAAAACAGTAAGACAAAAACAACAACAAGGGCAGCAACAAGAAAAAGAAGGAGAAGAAGGATTTCTAGATAACATATTTGATAGTCTTAAAGGAAGTGGTGGAGGTTTATTTTAGCCATTAAACCGTAATTATATTCTATTATAATTGTGTTTATTCTTATCGTTATTATATATTTTTTTTAATCAAATTTTATGGCAGTTGGTTTGTCATTATATTATGTATATATGTTTATTTTAATAACTTGTCAATAATTAGTTATTTTTTCTTTTCTACCATCTGCATGCTCGACATTTATTCGTTCCTTTATAGTATCTACATCTACATTTTCCATTTCTACTACTCTTCTCTTACTTATCACAATTTCCCCAACTTTTACCATTTTCTTGGATACAGTAATTTCTTCTGCATATAAGGGAATCAATGTTTGATATTTGTTATTCGTTAACTCTTTATTATTATCTTGAGATAATTGTCCATTACTATTTTCTATTTGTTGATTATCAAAAAGTGGTACACTTTCACCCTCTAATTGAGGTTCTTCTCTTTTTTGGTTTTCTATGTCTTTATTGTCCTTTTGTTTTTTATCATCATCCTCATTTTCCTTCATTTCGCCATCTTCATCATCACCATCACCACCAGAATTAACTAAATCTGATATCTTTTCTTTAATTTGAGAAATAATCCCTTGCTTTGAGTAGACATCAATTTCTTTATCATTCACGAATAATTTTTCATACCTAATAGGTACTCTTATTTCATCTTTTTCTATCCATCTTTTTTCAATATTTATATCTTCAGATAAAAGATTTTTAGAAAAAGAATACTTTTCTCCTACTACAGGAATGACAAATTCTTCTATTGATTGTTGTTGGGGTTCAGAAATTGATTCTATATCTCTTTTAAAAGAATTGATATCTTGTTCTTCTACTTTTATTACCTTATCAACAATGTTACTTGCATTATCCTTAACTGATTCTAAGGCTCCTTCTATTTTTGATTTTAACGATTTTTTATTTTCTAATGAAGGTGATTGAATTACTATTGTGAGTTTTTCTGATTGTAAAGGAGAAATTATTAAAGGGTTTTTATTCGCTCTAATATCCTCTACTTTATTTTTACTTTCTTCTTGTATCATAGAATTATTATTATTGTTATTGTTATTTGTCTCTGAATTAGGTAATTCCATTCTAATATTATTTATACTAAATATAATTTAAGTAGATTATAGGTCATAATTAAGTAGATTATATTGAATTTGATAATTATTAAATATTTGTGTATCCAACCATTATATTGTTTATAGCAACGTTATAACTATGGAGTCAAGATCTGACGATAACGTAAATCTTGAACAAGAGGATTCTATTAATAGTGAAATAGAAACAGAACCTACTACTACTAATGATTATGATTCATCAAGTAATACAAAAGAAAAAGAAGTTATTCCTTTAATGTCAGAGGAATTAGATGTTATTAAGACAGAACTTGTAGATGAAGCAATAATTACAAAGGAACCAGTTAAAGAAACTAAAACAGAGCAAATACCCATTATGCATGAAGAACTAGTAATAGAAAGAAGACCAGTTATTGATAATTCACAATCATTACCATCTAATACTAATAATAATAATATTTCAACAGGATATGAGAATGAAGAATTTAAACCTGTAGAAACTAATACGCAGATAAAAATTCCTATAAAAAGAGAAGAAATAGAAGTTACAAAAAAGCCATATGTTATAGAGGAATTAGTAGTTAGGAAAAAAGCAGTAACTAAAACACAAACAGTATCTGAGGAAATTATAACGGAAAGAGTACTTGATCCACAAGTTTAGATTATTATTTAATTGGCCATGTTAGCCTGAGGTAAAGTAATTCTTAATTCTTGTTACCCATAAATATCAAAAATTTCTTTTAGAACTGCTTAAAAATATGCAGAAGCGATAGTCTTGAAAGTGATCTTAACGATTGGAAGAAATATCAGATTCACAAGAAAGGTAACTATTGGAATCAATGATTCCTGCTGGCTATTTATAAAAGAAGGCCATGACAATAAAATTATTATGTTAGCGTTTTAAATTTCAAAGCATATTGATTATTTTTTTGATAATATTAAACCTTCCCATAACTGTTGTTTTAATATCAATATATCTTGTTATAACAATTAGTATGTAAACAAAAGTTAAAAAGTAATACTGATGATAAGATTCATAATGACTATTTAGAAAATGGCTATGAAATCAAATTCATGAATTATTAAATAATTTATTAAATAGAATATTCTGTGGAAACTAATGAAGATATTCCTTGGGATGAAATTATAAAAAAAGAAGCAAGAGGAATTGATGATGCTGATTTTGGTGAGATTCAAAGTGTTGATTCAGAATATGTCCTAACTCAAAAGGGTATAATTGATAAAGAATTTTTCTCTATTCCAAAAAGTTTAGTTCAGGATTATGATGGTAATAGAGTATTATTCAAAGTAACTGAAGAAGAGGCAAGAAATTCATATATGCAATCTCAAAATATAGATTCTGATCAGGATGATTTTAGTGATACTGAGATAGAAGCGGATAATACTACTACTTATGATGATGAATCATTAAGCAATATAAATTTAGAAAAAGAAAAAGAAGAGGAAGTTATTCCT
>JAATVJ010000189.1 GCA_014523515.1 Nitrososphaerales archaeon TH1177
ATCCTCAAATTTTTTTGTTGTATAATTCTTAAATAATATTTGTTATCATTATCATTATCATATCATCATTATCATCATAATCAGAAATCGTCATTACTCGGAATCGTTTGGTTAATGATAGAGAAATCCATTATTAACCATTTGAGATAACCTCAATCTCAAATTATTATATATATATATAATTTAAGCTCTATATTTACAAAGTAAAAGATAAGTGGGGTGTTTATACTCTGGTCATAGTCTTAGGCCATAATCAATTGTTGTAGAGAAGCTGATGTCATAACAATAACTACTACTATTACTATTACTATTACTACTACTATTACTATTACTATTACAGTTGATTAGACTATGATCATTAATTATTGTCTTCAATTATAAAATATATATATTTTATAGATGTATATTTTTTGTAGTAAACAAGCCTCTATCACCCTCTCTATTTCGCCATAGACTGTCTGATTATTCTATATAGTTTGCTCCTTGATGAAAGGTTATGGCTTTTACTCCTTTTATTAATAATTTGTACCCCAATTTTTAAAATTTATAAATTTATTATATATTATAATACATTTAGATCATAGATCCTCCTACTCTTTTATAGGTGTAGACTCTTCCTTTCCATTCTATTGTTTTTATGGCCGATTTTTTACGAATAGATAATATTAACGGAATAATACTTGAGAGATATGCAATAACCAAAAAAAGAGATCCTATAGGATAAAGTAGTACATATAAAGGTGAAATTTTGTACATCTTAATTGAATTTAGTGCTACACCAAAAATGCCAATTATGAAAATAATAAGATTCAAAATTAATAGTTCGCAATAGTAATTACAATTATTTTTATCAGTAAGAGATGATAATCCATGATAATAAAATCCTATAATAGTAAAAGAAATAAGAATTAGTAATGGTAAAGTAGTCATAAAAAATATTGCCAAAAAATTTATTATTACATTTCCTTTTTCCTTAAGTATCATAGGCGCAAGAGTTCTTCCAATTCCATGCCACAAAGTAGAAAGATCGCGAGACCATGATGCTTGTATTAGATTACTCATAGATAACATTCTTAATTTATAACCTGATTGTTTAATTCTTATTCCTAGTGCTTCATCTTCCTGAATTGCATTTCTTACAGACCTAAAGGTACCAATATTTTCAAATACGTCTCTTTTCATTATAAAAAAACATCCCATTAGATAGGCAACTTTAGATTTTGGATCGTTTACCTGAGAATCATCTTTACCAAGTGTAAAAGACATAAGTTTCCATAATGGCATTGTTATCTTTGACCAAAAATCTCTTAGTTCATAAAATGGATAACCAGTTATAACATCAAGTTTTTTTGATATCATATAAGAAATTACATAAGAAATTACATTTTTTTTATAAATAGTGTCTGCATCCGTAAACAGTAAAATATTACCTGTACTTTTGAGATAACCTTGTTCTGATGCCCATGTTTTACCAGTCCAATCTTCAGGTTTATCTTTTAATTCTACAATTTTGAGTATAGGATACTTTTTTTGTTTTTGACGGTGGTATTTTTGTTGTACTTTTTTTATATTAATTAATGTATTATCCGTTGAATTATCATCTACTACAATTATCTCAAAGTTAGGATAATTCTGTTCCATTAAGGATAGAAGACATCTTTCAATATTATCTTGTTCATTTCTAGCAGGTACTATTACAGACACATATGGAAAGATATCTTTACTTTTGTAATTGCTAGTATTTATTAAATTTCTTTTAATTGCGGTTGATTTAAAGATATGATAAGATCTAATTGAATTAGCAAGCAAGTAAATCCAGCAAGACAATATTGCCAAAAATGGTAAAGCCAAAAGAATTATCTGTATTTTTAGATTGGGAAAAAGATCAGTATGTGTTACAAATAAAAAGTAAGAAAAATCATTAATCAAATTCTATACGCCTCAAATTAAAATTTATTGAATATGATGCAGTAACAAGCATATAAAAAATTATTTGGTAAATTAAACACAATTATCTATATTAACTATATATTTACTTTAAAAGTTATAAACAACTATAATTCTACCAAGATCAATTAATATATTAAATAATATAGGAAAATCAATAAACAAACCATAAGAAGTTATAACTGAACTTCTAATACTATAAACCCCTATCATATAATTTGTTTGTTCAGGCTATCACAATTAATTTGTCTTCAATTGTTATATAGTATACTTAAAAGTTTTATACTCAAAATATAGTTATTCACTCCAAAGAAAGATTTGAGACATTTCATGTGACTTCCGTAGCGTCTCTATTGTTATATATTAACTCCTTAAAGTGCAATGGCAAATAAATTACCCTTCTATATTTGCTTGATTTCATCTATAGGATTATGGCTTTTTATTTATTTATCACTGTAGAATTTAGAAATCTATATAGAAACGATATACAGTTGTTATAAATCTTAAAACCCATATATATGCATTACAATGAAGAGTAACTATAATAGTAAACATAGTAATAAATCAATAATAACTCTTCCTAAAAAGGATCCAATATACTATAATCTTCATCTTCACAATCATCATAATCATCATCACCATCTACAAAATATAGCAAAATGGAAAGATCAAAGATTAGAACTTGTAGAGATTCCAAAGGGATTAATTGAGGTTTTACAGGATGCTGGTTTTACAATTGAAAAAATACTAGATACTGGATCTTCGCATATTGCAGAAAAACTAGGAATAGATTCCTATGTAGGAGAAATAATATATAAAGAGACAAAGAAAGCAATTAGCAAAATAAATCCTAATTTGTTAATAAATTAATATCCTAATAGTACTTAAGATTATTCCAGCCAGACTACAACAACAATAGTTAAATCGTCTTCAAGTATTATATAATATATATAACAGTATTCTGTCCTCTATATCATATCTTGTTGTCAAGTCCAAAGAAAGACAGAAGATATATAGATAGATAGATAGATTAGACACATACTATATAGCATAATAATACAATAGCTTTCTACAGATTATTATAAGAGATGGATTATCAGATGGGGAGGGGGACTATGGCTTTTCAAATTTTGTACTCTATTTTTAAATATTCTATAATCTTTCAAATATTAGCCTAAACACTTCTGGTCACAAAAAAAAGCCGTAGCCTTTTATTGTTGTTAATATGTTATTCCTTAATAGGCTTTGATCTTTTAAAATATGATTATATAAACCAAATAAAGTGATAATTCTAGTTAACTCATTTTGATGCTGACTAATAGTCAAAAATGAATATTGATTAAATTTGAATATTCTGTATTATTATTCATTACTTATGCAAATATTATTACTATACATATCAATCATTATTTTAGTTATTTTCTATTTGATCAAATTTTTTCATTACTTGTGGAAGATTGTCAAGTAAATCAGTTGCTACCATGTGTAATCCTGATTTTTGATATGCCATAATTCCTGCAAGTCCATTAAAATAAACAGCTGTACAGGCCGCCTCAAAAGAATTCATTTTGCTGAAAAATCCTGCTACAAGCCCAGCTAAGACATCTCCTGTTCCACCTACTGTCATAGCAGGTGTACTTCTTTCAATAACTGCAGTTAGTTCTCCATTCGAAATAATATTTTTCCACCCTTTAAGAATAATTGTAATTCCATATTTTTTTGCATTTTTTAAAACGTCTATAATTTGTTCATTTTCATTATTATGATGAGTTTTTAATTCTGTTTCAAAAATTCTCATATATTCTCCTCCATGAGGCGTAATAATACAGCCGGTTTCCTTTATTTTGGGCAATATCTCTGGAATTAATGCTGACGCATCAAGTACAAGCTTAGTTCCATTCTTTAATAATTTCTCTATTAAACTCAATAATGCTTCTTTTTTAGCAATACTCATACCCATTCCAATTGTTGCTGAATCTATTTTTTTTGGAAGTGTTTTAATTAGTCTTGTTGCCGAACCCATTGTTAATTTTTCATCAACTAGAGGTATTACTATGAGATTAGGTGAAAAGGATCTAGTTGCTTCTACATTGACACTAGGAATTGCTGTATATACTAAATCTGTACCAGATCGTAGCGCAGCCATTGATGCCAAAATTGGAGCTCCATGGTAGATTCTATTTCCCCCTACAACCAGTACAATTCCATTATCTCCTTTTCTTGATGAAATGTTTCTAGAAACTGAAATCTTTTTGATCATATCGTCATTTATTAATATTAATTCAGGAGATTCCAATATTTTTATTAAAAATGATATAATCAATAAACCTTACTTGATTGTTTTTCTTGCTAGTAAGCTAATTTCATTCAATTCTATATATATGCCAACCCGGAACATTTAAAGAAAGAAAGAATAGAATATCTGTTGAAGAATATATGTTTTCTATGTCAAAACCGATCGAGATAGTTTTTTCTGGAAAAAAATTACCGTCATTAGACTCACCTAAATTAATCTGTGGATTCCCTGGAACAGGTTTAGTAGGGAAATTAGCAGTTGATTATCTCATAAAAGAACTTGATGCTATTCATATGGCTGATCTCTTTTCATGTTATTTCTCACCTCAGGTAGTAATACAATCAGATGGAACAACCAATATAGTGAAAAATAGCCTTTATTATGTTAAGACTAATAATAATACTAGTATAAACAAAAAACAGATTGAAAATCTTAGCAAACTAGATATACAATCAGATCACTCAGTAAATGATTCTAATAAATCAACAAACGATTCATTAAAATTGGCTGATGGCTCATTATTTTCTTCTTCTAATGATCTACTTCTTATAACTGGTGATTCACAGCCGGTAGTTCCAGGATCAGAATATATATTATCTGAACAACTTTTAGATTTAATTACAAAATTCAAGATTTCAAATATTTTTTCACTAGCATCATATGTTACTGGTACTTTTGTAAATGAACCAAAAATTTATGGAACAGCTACTAATCCAGACATTGTAAAATCTTTTAGATCCTTTAATATTTCAACTCTTGATAATGGAAATATTACAGGAATGAATGGTCTGATACTTGGATTGGGCAAACTTCGCGGAATAGAAGGAACCTGTTTGTTAGGTGAAACTTCTGGATATGTAATTGATGCAAAAGCGTCAAAAAATCTTTTAGAAATTTTGAATAAAATCTTAGGGATTAAAATCAATATGGATGAAATAAATAAGAGGTCTAAAGATACAGAAATTCTTATTAAAAATTTAGAACAACAGATGATGGCAAAATCGGGACAATATCCTCAAAATATTCCAGCTGAAGAACAGGATGAAGAACTGATATTTCCTCAAAATAGGAAATCTAATATGGGATACATAAGTTAGATATCAATATCTAATTTTTGATATCTCTTTTGATCTCTACCATTTACAATAACTTAATTTTTTTATATAATGATAACCATTAAAATTAATTTTATGTCTAATTGTATATATTTAAATTAATCAAAATCAATCAACATTTTAAATATATTCTATATTTGTAAATCTAAAAGAATATTAGTATTCTTTGTTTATCATACAATATGTTTAATTATATAAAAATCATAATACTGCTATCATTATCACCATTATCATTAATTTTTCTCGCCATTATTTCACATGATTTAGAATTTGCTAAGAGTTCTGGAATTTCTTTTTTATCTTATGGTCAAAATTTTGATTCTTCTATTAATAATATCAGCAGTCTTAATAATAGTAGTAAAATTGAAACAGCAGATTGGTTGACTTTTTCAAATAAAAAATTTGAACTTAAACATCCGCCTAATTGGGAAGTAGAAAAGAAATTATCAAAGTTTCATGTTTTGGATTTCAAATTAATTAAAGGCGATCCATTCTCTTTTATAGGAATTTCTTTTTCATCCCTTGCAAATTCTGATCAATTTACAAATGAGCTTATTTTAGAGCAATCCGAAAATTTCGGCAAGTCCGCCTCTTCTTCTGGCTATAAAGTTTATGAAGTATTAGAAAAAAATCTAAACAAGTATACAATAGATGCTAATCCTTCATCTTTTCATATTGTGAAATATCAGTATAAAGAAAATGATCTTGAAGGTAAAATTATGGAAATTTTTTCTATCATTGATGGAAATTTATTCACATTAACTTATCAATCAACACTAGAAAATTTTGATAAAGACTTGCCAATAGTTGAAAAAATAATAGATTCTATAAAAATCTTAGAGTAGTAAATCGAAAATTTCTTGATTTTATTTCATGATATGTCTTTTTTTGATAGCAAGTCATAGTCATAGTCATAATCATTCCTACAAATACCAAAAACATCATCATCCAAAAACATAAAGAATGGTTCAATAACATCATCTTCTTATATTTATGGAACTTCAAGGACAATTCGATCCTAAAATTATTGAAAATGAGATACGTAATTACAAGAAATTAATCAAGTATGAAGAATTTATTAAAAAAGAAATAGATAATCGTCGTAATAAAGAAATCATTGGGTATGTTGATGGTCCTCCAACCATGAATGGAGAACCTCATGTAGGTCACTTAAGAGGACGAATAATAAAAGATTTATGGTTTCGATTTCATACCTTAAAACAGAACAAAGTAATATTTAGACCCGGATGGGATAGTCAAGGTTTACCTGTGGAGTTACAAGCAGAAAAAGAATTAGAATTAACAGGAAATAAGACAGAAAATATTAACAAAGTAGGAATACAAAAAATTGTTGAAACATGTAAATCCATTGTTAAAAAATACAACAAAAAATGGATTGAAGTAGATGAATTACTGGGAATGTCTTTTGATTATGAGAATGGATATTGGACGTTTCATGATAACTATATCGAAAGAGAATGGTTATATCTCAAAACTGCTTGGGATAGTGGAATTTTACAAGAAGGATTTAGAGTAGTAGCCTTTTGTCCCTCCTGTCAAACTTCTCTTAGTAATTCTGAAGTAAACCAAGGATATACAACTGTTGAAGACCCTTCATTTTATTATAAAGTAAGACTAGTTGATGAAGATGTATATCTGATAGTTTGGACTACAATGCCATTTACATTAGTTACTGATGAACTTGTAGGAGTAAACCCTGATACTAATTATGTTTACGTAGAGATAAATAACCAAGTCTGGATTATAGGAGAAACTAGGTTAAAAGAGTTAATGAATGAATTTCATATAGAATCTTATAAAGTTAAAAAAATTATAAAAGGCAGTGATCTGGATGGAAAATATTATATACATCCATTATTAGATTTAATTCCAGAACTTAAAAAACTAGCAAATTCAAAATCAATTCATTTTGTAGTGGCTGAGGATTTCGTAGATATAACAACTGGTAGTGGAATAGTTCATTTATCTCCAGCTAACGGTGAAGAAGATTTCAATATTGCAAAAAAGAAAAATATTCCTATTTTTGTTCCAATTGATGATAGAGTAATTTTTACAGATCAAGCCGGAGTATTTAGTGGATCTTTTGTTCGTGATACTGATGAGAAAATTGTACAAATAATGAAAGAAATAAACGCTAGTGTAAAAATTGGCAAGATAAAACATCAATATCCAACATGTTGGCGTTCTCATCATAAACTTGTTTGGTTAGCTAGACGAGAGTATTTTTATATGATTGACAAGTTGAGTGATAAACCTCTTGAGGCTGCAAATAATGTAGAATATTTTTTTGAAGCTCCTAAAAATCGATTTATTGAAATAATAAAAGAAAAAGTACCATGGTGTATATCAAGAGAACGTATATGGGGAACTCCTATTCCTATTTGGATTTGCTCAAATTGTGGACAAAAAGAATTATTATCACATAAAAATGATCTTGTAACTAGATCCTCTAATCTTGTTAGAGATGAAAAAAGAAATGTAATTTTCAAACTGGAAGAAAAAGATAATAATTTTAATGAGAAAAATGTTATTTCTGATAATAACAATATTTCTTATACCGATAAGGAGCATTTCGAATTACATAGACCATGGATAGATCAAGTACAAATAAATTGTTCAAACTGTAATTCCTTAATGACAAGAGAGCAATATGTACTAGATACATGGCATAATAGTGGAGCTGCTCCTTTTGCATCATTTAATGAGCATGATTATAAAAAATTGATCCCTGCATTATTTTTAACTGAAGGGATAGATCAAACTAGAGGTTGGTCATATTCTTTATTGATGCAAAATGTAATACTAAACAATGAACCTATTGCTCCATTCAAGTCTTTTCTTTTTCAAGGACATGTATTAGATGAAAAAGGTAATAAAATGAGTAAAAGTGCTGGAAATGTTATAGAAGCAAATTTAATGCTCGAAAAAAATGCAGTAGATCTTATTCGATTCTATTTTGTTTGGAAATCGTCACCTATAGAAGCTTTAAATTTCAGTCTTAAAGAAATGACCTCAAGACCATATCAAATTCTTAGTACCCTTTACTATTTACATATTTATCTAAAACAAAATAGTATTCTAGATAATTTTGATAGAGATGTACATAATCTAAATTGGGTTATTAGTAATAATTTACTAGAAACTCCAGAAAAATGGCTTCTTTCAGTATTACAAACTTTAATTAAAAATGTGAATTTATCATTTGAAAATTGTAAATTTCATGAAGGAACAAAAGCTATTGAAGAATTTATTATCAATAATATTAGTCAAACGTATATACCACTTACAAGAAATTATATTTGGAATGATAGTGTTGAGCAAATAAATCGAAGACTTACAATTTTTTCAATTTTAGATTATGTACTTGAAAAAATTGATATTATTCTTCATCCTGTATCTCCATTTATTACAGAATATCTCTATTTGACTTGTTTCACTAAAATAAAAAATTTAAGAGAGTGTGATTCTTCTTTTAATAGATCCAGTGTACTTCTCTGTCAATGGCCTGAATTAGAAGCATCTCTAATAGATCAAGACCTTGAGAATATTTTTGAAAAAATAAAAACAATTATTTCTTTAGCGAATTCTGCAAGAATGAAAGCAAAGATTAAGCGAAGATGGCCAGTAACAGAAATAATAATATGTTCTTTGTCAGAGAAAAAATTACCATCATTACATTCGAATAATAACATAGAAAATAATAATAATAATAATGATCGTGATAATTATAATTATGATCAACTCAATATAGATCTATCCAGAGATGATATATCTGAAATTTTGAAAAATCAATTGAATGTAGAATCATATGAAGTCAAACAAATTCATGCATCAAATACAGTAGAAAAAATTATAGGAATGCTCAATGCCAATCTCCCTATTTTACCTTCAATTAATATTATTCGAAAAAACATTGCACCGCAAGTTAGAGCTGACATAGGTAAAGTTGTGACAGAATTTGAAAAGCTTGACAAAAGAGAGATTCTTGATACTCTTAAAGACTCTCAAAAATTTCGGTTAATTTATGATAAAACGTTATCTTCTTCTGTTGATATATATGAGAAAGATTTAGAGATTTCATTTTCAATTAAAGAAGATTATGTTTATACTGAAAAAGAAAATTTGATA
>JAATVJ010000190.1 GCA_014523515.1 Nitrososphaerales archaeon TH1177
GGTTAGTGATAGTGAAATGATGGATGGGATGTCAATCGTAGGATTAAATGGATTTGATTGTGAACTTGCATCGGGAGCAGTTCCTGCAGGAATAAGAAAGCTTAGGGAAAAAGAGATTATTAAAAAAGATGACATTGTTGTTGGAATTTTAACTGGAAGACAAAAAGATCCCTCTATGTCAATGGAATATCATATGAATACCAAAAATAGATTTTCTAAACCACCAAGAAATATTTATCAATAAATGAATTACTTTAAATTTTAAATGTATAATCAATTTGAAGTTGAAACTAACAATTTTAGAAATCAATAAATGAATACAAATTGTCTTCATATTCACGTTTTAATTTTATAATTGTAAATAGTTTGTCTTAGTTTAAGGTCAATAATTATAATTTATAATTATATTAAATAAAAAGGCTGTGTTAAGTTAAGATAATATTCACCTCTTTTAATCCAAAATCATTATTATTTGTTATTGTACCATTATACATAGATACAAAGAATTGTATCCAGTTATGTACATGAAATAGATTGCATTCATTTTGCCTACATGGATAGTAGTCATCAAAACTCTCGATTCTATTCTTAAAATACTGGTTGACCTTTTCCATCAAACTTTTTTCAAATGGTGAGTGTAGATAGTGTTTCAATCTCAAGACATTGCATGCTTCATCATACCATGTACCTGCATCTGTATATACAATATATTTCCATATTTATCTACTAATGATCTAATGAATTTTTCAGCAAATACATGTTTCTCTCCTCTGAAATATAGATTCCAAGCACAGAACTATGAATTAGTTCAATACAAAACCATAACCAATAATGACGATTTCCAATCTGAATAACAGTTTCATATATTATAAAAGCAGATACTCTTTTACGTTTGTAGATCTGATTTTCTGCAAATTTCTGAATCCAGTTCCATACAGCAACATGACTTCTTTTTTCGTCCTTGAATACTATTAATGCTTTAGAAGTATTACGTAGACTTAAACCAAGGAAATATAGATAAAGAGAGTACATTACAATAACAGTAGATGTTTTAGTTCTTTCAAATCTAATTTTCATAACGTGAATGGAATATTCCTAGCTATAGATTTTACTGCTTAACTTAACAGAGCCAATAAAAAGATGATTTTATTTAGTATAATTTACATTCACCTAATTCATTCATTAATTTGAATATTTTACTTACTATAATCAAATTTATATAAAAAAATTATTTGTTTTTGTGAAAAAAAACTAATTATTACTTTTATACAATTAAGTCGATTAAAATCTGCTTAGGTACAATTAATATAAAGTAAAAATAACAAAATTTATTATTTTAAATAATATTAAAGAAACAATAACTATGAAATTACAACATATAGTATTACGTTTGATTATGTATTCTTTCATCGTAAAAATTAATAAATATTTATCGACTTTTATTATTTACTACATTTATTTTATTCATTTTTTTATTAGGTATCGGGAATTTTCTTTTTTTTAAAACTGAAATCATAGCCTCTGCCTTCCTTTCCGTTTCCTCCCATTCACTGATTGGATTGGAATCCATTACTATTCCGGCACCTGACTGAATATATCCCTTTTTTCCATTTATGAAGATGGATCTTATTGTTATAGCAAAATCACAAGAACCATTGAAAGAAAAATATCCAAGAGCCCCAGCATATGGTTCTCTTCTTTCTTTTTCCAATTCATTTATTATTTCCATAGCTCTAACTTTAGGTGCGCCAGAAACTGTTCCAGCAGGGAATAAAGCCTTTAAAGCATCATAAACATCAAACTGATCAGATAAATGACCAACAACATGTGAAACAATGTGTTGTACATGGCTAAAACGTTTAATAGCCATTAATGATTTAACATTGACAGTACCTGAATCAGAAACACGACCTACATCATTTCTTGCAAGGTCTACTAACATAGTATGTTCAGCTAATTCCTTTTCATCCTTTAATAGACTCTCTGCAAGTCTACTAGTTTCTTTCTCATCTTTACCAATTGGCCGAGTTCCAGCTATTGGAAATGTCTCAATTATTTTTCCAGTTACTCTAAGAAGCATTTCCGGACTGGATCCTATAATACATCTTTTGTTAATCTTAAAAAGATACATATAAGGAGAAGGATTGAGGTCTCGTAAGGAAGAATAAACCTGAAGAAGATTACCTTCTATTTCGAATTTGAAGTTCTTTGATAATACTACTTGGAAGATATCACCTTCATAAATATAATTTTGAGCCTTATTTACCATTTTTATAAATTCTGCTTGAGTTAAGTTTCTTTGTGGAATAGAACAAGTAATTTGTTCGGTCTTTGGTATTTTTATATTGCTATTAATAACGTTATTAGTCTTAGTAAAAGAATCGCTATCACTGTTTATTATTTTGTTTATCTCATCCAGTCTAGACTCTTTTCCTGTATAGAAGTAATATGGCTGATTTTCTTTATGATTATAAAGTATTCCATCTGTATAAATACCAAATTCCATCAAAGGAAAATTTAGTATTTTTTTCTTTGGCTTCGGTAATTTTTCCCAAAATCTAATGGCTTCATAACTAACATAACCTACAGCTCCACCCATATATCTATAATTAATATGACTTTTAGTAATTTTTGGAATAATAGATTTAAGTTGGGAAAGTGGTTCAGTCACCTTAGATACTTTTACTATTTTTTGTTTTTTATTTAATACTATAAAATTTTTTGAATTACATTGTATTGTGAAAGAGGGATCAAATCCTATGATAGATGTTTCTGCCAATTCTTTAGGACCAGACAAAGATTCAAAAATAAAACAAGTATCAAAATATTTATAGATATTTGAGAAAATATTAAACTGATTTTTATTAGAATTTATTTTTTCTAAATTAAAATTATCTAATTTCTTTAGTTTTGAAATTGACATAGAAGTATTCATTCAAAAATATATCTCCTTTTTATTGTTTGAAGCTTTGAAATTATTTAAGTGTATATGATTAAAAAAAGCATAAAAAAATAGTTACGTCATGTAAATCAAGTTAGTGATAATTGTAAAGTTCGGTATTAGAAACATAAAATAATTTTATTTAAAACTTCTACTTTTATTGCAATCTATTAAATATTGATATTATGGAACTTGAAAAAGAATAAAAAGTTCAGATATAAGATCATATTTATTACCAAAATAATATAAAGGTAAAATAGATAAAATTTTGATTGAGAAAAAATATTATTATAGATATTAATATACTTGAAAAAGTTTTTATCTGTAATTAAACGTATTAATATTTTTATTTGAACGTTTTATATTAACTCCTTATTTTTAACTATCATTTTAACTTCCTTAAATTTTTTACTTTGTATTAGTAAACTCTAAACTAATAATTGACAAAATATTCTTGAATTCACGTAAAACTGGATTTCATTTTTAATGTTTTTGATGAATAAATTATTTTTATAGTAGCTTTATGTTTCGAATTTATCTAATTGACTTAACGTATTATCTCTTTTTAACCATCTGAAATAAATTATGTATTATTTCAGAGGTTTAGTTTCTTTAAAGGAAATTATTGATATTAAATAAAATGTGATTGTATAAAAAATTTAGCTTTAATTTGATATTATTATATATTCAATTAGTAAGGTATAGATTCAATTTATAATTTTATCTAAATATTTCAAAGATTTAATTTAGAAATTTATAGAATTTGGATTTAATAAAATATCATAATTAGAACATTTCATTATTTTTTCAAGAACCGTTATATTGTACCTATTAATAAACAAGACTAATCAATTCAATACATATATTGCCTTTTGCAATTATGTTTCGTATAGGAAAAATAATCATCAAATTCTTCCGTTCTGTTATTTAAATAAATCATGTTTCTATTTGGAATTGGATTCAGAAATACAACAACTCAAATAAAATATGTACAAAAAAGAAAGAAGATTGCAGCAGAATTTATTGTGTAGATGAAACTTTACTTAAAGTTAATAATCAATTTGTTGGGATTAGATTGATATTGACCCAACTTAAAGAAGAATTTGTAGTATTGGTATTTCTATTAAAATAACAATGCTAATTACTGAAATATTTGGTAAAAAGATATAAAAAAGATACTACCAGTATTAACCGATAATGGTAATAGTTGATATCCTCAAAACTTGGAAATTTCTGAAATTGGAACACTATTCACATTCATAATATAGTGAAAAGAGTATCCTACAAAGAACAATATAATATTCTGATAAATGGTAGAATCTTTTAGATACCTTTCTTAAAGATAAACCTGAGAATAGAATTGTAATCCATAGATATTTTGCGTAATTAGATAAAATCTACACCGTATTCTCATTGCAATCGCTCAGAATTATCTCCTAGTACTGTGGATTATTCTATAATTAACCAAACCAGAAACAATATCAGACATTCTATCATACCGTTGCAATCTA
>JAATVJ010000191.1 GCA_014523515.1 Nitrososphaerales archaeon TH1177
CTAAGACTAAAAAGAAAATACAAATACAAAAAGAATACATAACTACAATAGTGGATGTTCTGTTTCTGACAAATTTGACCAACATGTATGTTAGAATAGGACATTCATAGCTAAATTCATTTTTGTTAAATTAACAGGTCCCATGGCTACTTTAATATTGCACTCATATGAAGGGTATAGAATTTTATAAATTATAGAATATTTAAAAATCTCTGAACGAAGTTAATTGTTGTTGTTTTGTTCCTATTGTTATTGACATATCCTGAATTTATCACAACTAGGGTCACTGGAGTTTATAAGGTAGAAATGTTTACACTATGACAAAATAACAGTTTGTGTATATACGATATCTTTGAGTATTAAAAAAAATAAAAAAACAAATATCTTAATAGATTCAACATATATTATATTTATAGTTGAATGAATAAAAAAATAAGATTAAATTTTTTCATTAAAAAATTTATATTTACAATAATGACAATTGTAATTTCTGTTATATCAATTCTTAGTATTTATAACACTTTATCGTTAGATGGTCAAACATCTCCTTTACCAAGTGATTTTGATATTTCATCATGTGATGAAGTGATAAATGCTACTTCTTTACGAGGAATGGTACATGGAAGCATAACTAATGATTGCTTAAATGGAGGAAAAGGTAATGATATTTTGTATGGCGATCTAGGTTATGATATCTTACATGGATTTGAAGGTGACGATCAACTAATAGGTGATTCTGGAAACGATAAATTGTATGGCGGACCAGGTAATGATGATTTAGTTGGTGGTTTAGGAGATGATCTTCTTGACGGTGGAGATGGAAATGATGTACTTGAAGGTGGTAAAGGTGATGATAAATTGATAGGAGGCAATGGAGATGATACCTTGATAGGTGGTTCAGGTGCTGATTTTTACATATGTGGACCAGGAAATGATATAGCAGTACAGTTTAACAATTTGGAAGGAGATAGAAAAACTGCAGATTGTGAAACAACAACAAGATGAAAGTTATAATAATGAATAATAATTCTAATTCTATTTCTATTATTTAGAGCCTACCCAAAATTATCTTGCTATAAACAATTATACGATTTGCTAATTGCACAACACCAAGATAATTCTCTTTTTTTCTTTTTCATACTTTGTAAATAATTTCCTTAATCGAAGTTGGTATTATGCCATGAATTTGTTCTTTCTCTATAACCCATCTTCTTACAGAATGTCTTTTCTTATCTAATACCTTTCTTTTTCTCTTCTTTATCGTATGTATATTTTTAGTAATCTGGTTTACAATTTGTCAAATATATCTGATTGTACCATTCCTGAAGTCTTCTATGATCTTGAAAAAAATCTATTTTATCCCTCATTCATCTCTGAGATTGCAGCAGCAAAGTCTACTACTACAACAAGAAAGATGAATGCTCTATGTAATATTAAAATGGAGGCAACTATACTAATTAACATAATTTCGTATATCTCTAATATCTAAAAAATCAAATTTTCAAGTACAAAAAACATGTTAAAATATGAATAATTTGTAATCGAACTTATGTTAGGCAGAATAGCATTTAGAATCGACAGAAACAGACAAAAAACTAGTAGAGAAAATAATAAATAATCCTGGATAAATTTACTGGTAATATATTATTTATTGAGATATAAAATTCTCATTCTATGATTAGAAAATATTTCAATAGATCAAAATTTATTATGGATATTCTTAGAATTGTATCATTTCTATTACTTCTTAATTTTGATAAAATTATATGTTTTTAATTGATTTATGATACTTATCTAACAATCAAAATAGGACATGAAACTTTTTCAGATACACTTCTAGAAACACTTCCTAATCCTTTAAAAAATTTTGAAACTCCGGTTACACCAATACTACCAATTACAACAAGGTCTGCTTTTCTATCAGTTGAATATTTTAATATCTTGTCAGTTGGTTTCCCAATGGTAATGTATATTTCAATGTCCAAGCCAGATTTACCATATTTTTCTTTTCTTTCTTCTAGTTTTTCTTTTATTTCAGATTCCATTTGTTCATAAAGAAATACCATATATTGTGAAAAAGGAATCCTCACATCTGTCTTTGGTGACCGTATCTCTTTTGAAAAAATTGGTGTTGGTATTTCTGGAATAATATGTATAATTATTATTTTAGAACCTTTAACCAATTTAGCAATTTCTACTGCTTTGCCCAAAGCCTTATCACTCATAACAGAACCATCATGTGGAACAAGTATTGTTTTAAATACCAAAGAATTTCAATATCGGATGTTTTTTATTTCAGATAAAAGTTTCTATAATATCGTCCTTTTTTTTTTGATAAAACATTCATTAATTTCCAAAGATGATAATTTCATTTAATCTGAAATATATATATTAATTTATCTGATTATTAACTCAGGCTGTAATTCTTTTATTATATAACTATCATATAAGATTTAAATCTATTAATAGAATACATTTTACAAAATAATTAAATGGCTAATATCAAGAAATAATTATAGTTAATTTAATCTAAAGCTAATAATAATAATAATATATAGTAAATCTAGTAACTATTTCTTTAAATAGTTCTTAAATTTATTTTTTTCGTGACTAGCTTAATTCCTTAGTTAGGATGTATTTGATAAATCTTACCATTTTTCGACTGTCCGTCCACTACATAAATTGCACCATCAAATGGACTTATTTCTATATCCGTAATTACTCCAAAATTTCTTCCTAAAGTAACTGGTTCTAATTCTTCGTCAACATCTGCCATTTTATCTATTAATTGTTCTCCTGATGATGGTGACAGCAGATCTAATCCTGTTCTAGTTTCATTTAAATTAAAATGAAATATTCGTCCTTGTTTTACTGAACCTACCAAGAGGTCATTTTCATATTCTTCACCAAAAATATTTGAATTGATAAATGTGATTGCTGTTGGAGCTACAGTGTCTACCCATGTAAATACAGGTTCATAATATGTTCCTTTTCCATTAAAATTAATTAATTTGCTTTTATCAAATTCTTTATTTTTAAAAGTTTCATATTCTGTGGATAATCCCAAACCTTGTCTCCAACCACCATTGAATCCTGGTAAGATTACATTAATTTCATCTCCATAGTTAGATCCATTTTCTGTCTCCCACAAAATACCGGTTACTGGATCAAAACCAATACCAAAACTATTTCTTATTCCATATCCATAATATTTGTCTAAGATTCCTTCATCTCCTAAAGTGAATCCATCATTAACTGGATCACCATCAGGTGTAATACGTAGAACTCCGCCTCGTCCATCAGGCATTTTACTATCTTCAATATTTTGGGCTAGAGTCAAGTATTCTGGATTACCTTCACGATTAATATCACCTACTACAAGGTACAAATTATAGTCCGGTCCTATATCTAAAACACCTCCATTATGTGATGGTCCTGGTAAAAAGGGTAAATCTAATAGCAGTGTTGGATTAACTAATTTTCCATCAATAAAATCATACTTGTATAGTCTATTTCCCAATATTTCGCCATTATCAACATTCTCTGTTTCTGTATAAAATAAAAATACTTTTACATCTTCTTCATTATCCAAAATACTCTCTTCTTTTAAATTCTCATGAGTAGGGGTTATATCATCTGGATTTGCAAGACCTTTTGTATTCAAAATGGCGATACCTAATAATCCTCGCTCGCTTTCTGAAGCAACATTCACATCCAAAACGGGTTCGGTTAAGATTTCACCATTAAGTATTCTTTTCACTTGTCCTGTATTTTTTTCAATTACTAAAATATCATTTTCACCTAAAAAATCTATACCAGTTGGAAAATTTAGTTCATCTACAAGTTGAGTTATTTGTAGATTTTCGTCATTAATCAATGGTGGCTCTTTCTCGGTACCAGCAAACGCAGCATTATCTAAACCATTATTTATTAAATTACAAAGAGTAAAAATCAAGATAGTACAGATAAAAAGATTAATGACGATCAAATTATATTTGTAAATAGAAAAGACAATGTTTTTCCTTTCTATTGAATTAAAGACCATTTTTTATAATATTCTATTATAATAGCTTATTAAAGTTCAAATACAATTTTCTATATGATTTAACTAATTGTATATTATCAAAACAAAATGAAATATAGATCTTTCCAAATAGTAATGTAGTAAGGGAGGGAATAGCATCTACTGCTACAGAATTTCAGTGCATTCGATGAGAGTAATTTTTTTGTTTTGACAACTCCACTTTATTTATTCAATTACATTTTCTTTTTTTATCTATCTTGCATATAGTCCACTGACTTTATTCAGATTCTTTACAATTCTTTTTTCACATTCAGAACCTTCTGGTGGACTCAAATCATTGCTAGCAACACAGGCATGGAATCTATCCCCAATCTGTATAGGACC
>JAATVJ010000192.1 GCA_014523515.1 Nitrososphaerales archaeon TH1177
ATGAGAAAATGCCCTTTTTGCTGTCGTACTAAAGGTCATAAATATTTCAATAACTGTATTTACGAGTTCTTGGTTGTTATTATTAATTGCTTTAAGGAGAACATCAGAAAAATGTGTTTTAAATGTTTCATATAAATCAAAAACATCATCATTTAGTATGCATGCTGCAATCCTATGTTCAAAAGCAACAGCTCGAGCAGCTAGATATCCTCCCATACTTATTCCCATTAATGCTAATTGATTTGGATTAATTCCTTCCAAGTTATTTACTGCATAATCTACAACAGGTATAACAGCTTTCTCCCAGTCATGCCTGAATGGTATGTGCTGTTCTCTTATTACTCTGCCTTGACCTGGTCCCTCAAAGGTAAGACAATTGTATCCACGTTGTAATGCTGATATTACACTTGTTGCATAAAGCTCTTCTTGAGTTCCATCAAATCCTGTAAAAAGAATTAGTGTTGGTTTAGAAGAAGAAATATCTTTACTATCATTATTATTTGTTTTATAAAAATAGCCTGGCAAAGTTATGTTATTTTTATATGGAATTTCTATAGATTGAAAATTCAAATCAGATAGATTCATTGCTTTAACAAAACATTCTCTACTGTTATTCCATGTTGTAATTATTCGCTTATCTGCTGGGTTTATATGAAGAAAGAATTCTGCAGTTCGATAATAGTTTGAACTTCTAAGATATGCTTCTCTTGCACTGACTTTATGTCCTTTGGAAAGACTATTATCAGCATAACTTTTAACTCTATCTGCTGTAGTTAGCCATTCTTCATACCAACTTTCAAAATCCCCTTCTTTTATACGATAGGCAGTAGATAAGCATTCACCTATATCAGATCCGCCATAATAAGAATAACCAATGGCACGTAATAGCTGAAAAGAGAATTCCTCATCTTGGAATATTAATTTCATTACTAAATTACATCTGTGTATTAGTATTTAAAGAATTAAGATTATTATAATATCTTGAAAGGTTAACTTCAATTGTAGTCCAATAACGATATCAATTTATTTTTATTAACAAAAATTTCTACCTCAATAATTCCTATCTTAATTTTCATCTTTAATCCGAGATTCTACCTGCTAGGTCCCTTTTTGAAAGATTCAATACTTTCGAATAAGTATATTGAATACGTTACTATATTAATTACTTAAGATTAAATGGGACCACATAACTTAAAATTGGTTCAGTACTATTTTTCAGCTAGATTTGTGGGATTTGAACCCTTCGATAAAGTGGAACCAGCATATTTTGGTTCTGTTCGATAAAGATACATAAAAATTTTTATTTTATAATATATAAAATTTATGAATGTTCAAAGTCAATCATAATAAAAATTATCTTTCATTGAAGAGATCACTGGAACATTAAATCCAATGTAATGAAAGAAATAAGAATTCAGTAAAGAAGATACCATTTATTGGTTACAATTAAAAAAAGTATTCCTTTTGTTGTAAAATTTTAGCAATTATAGTATTGTTCTAAATTATTTCTTTCATATGATTATTACAAAAACTGTATTTCTATCCTATCAAACAAAAGTGTAGAACGATGAAATGAATTAAGTGATTTTGTTCTTATTAGAGAAATCGGCAAGCTATCTGCTGCTGATTTAATTGCAATAAACATGATATATACTATATTTATCATAAAACTGTCACAAGGGTAGATTGATAGATGTGAACTGAATCCATTATATCTTGTCATAATGATAAGTTCGATTTAATGAGATTAGTTATATGCCAATAGAAAAAATCTTGAATTATGGTTTACTTTTACCATTAAATATTAAAAGTCTTAATTACTAATACTTTACTATATCCTTGTATAAATCTTATTAGTGTGACTAATTTATATAAAATTAATCAATTTAATCCTCACTGAATAATATAATATAGAATATGGTTAATAAAATAATTAATCAACCAACTATAAAAAAACCACCCATAACCCCATCTAAACCAAAATCACCATTAGAAAGAGGAGGTAGAGAATATTGATTCCAATAAATGAAGAAAAACTGATTAATGCTATTGAAAAAGTTAGCAAAAATGTAGTTAATATTGCAAGTGTAAGAATGGTAACTGATCAGCTCTTCCGTGTATTCCCAATTGAGGGTGTAGGATCAGGTATCATCATTGATAATCACGGTCATGTTCTTACCAACTACCATGTAGTCGACCATGCTAGAAGATTAAAAATTACCCTACATGATGGTAAAACATTTAATGCTAAAGTAATAGGAACAGATAAACTCACTGACCTTGCAGTATTAGAAATTGAAAATCATGACAATAATGCAATTGACTCCATTCCTTCTGCTGAATTAGGAGATTCTGATAATCTAAAAGTTGGTCAACTAGTTATAGCTGTAGGAAATCCTTTTGGTTTAACTGGAGGACCTACCGTTACAACGGGAATTATTAGTTCGTTAAACAGAAATATTGAATTTGAAGATGGAATATTAGAATTGGTTCAAACAGACGCAGCAATTAATCCTGGGAATTCTGGTGGTCCTCTAGTAAATATTAATGGAGAAGTAATTGCAATCAATACTGCAAAAATTCCTTATGCTCATGGAATAGGATTTGCTGTTCCTGTTAATACAGCAAAAACAATATTACATGAACTAATACAATATGGAAAAGTTAATCGACCATGGTTGGGCATTTCTACTATTAATATAACTAATAGAATAGCAAGATATTATCGATTACCAACAAATGAAGGAGCACTAGTTGTAAAGGTAGAAGAATATAGTCCAGCAGCAGATGCAGGAATAAGACTAGGTGATATTATCGAAGAAATAGATGAAAAGAGGATAGAAGAAATAACAGAGATTTCATCCCGAATTAAAAAGAAGAAGGCTAACGAGAACACTTTATTATCTGTAAATAGGTATGGAAGACGGTTTTATATCTCAGTAACTTTAGAAAATCAACCATAACTTTTTTTATTTTTATTTAGTAGCTATATTTTAATAATTTTATTTACTAA
>JAATVJ010000193.1 GCA_014523515.1 Nitrososphaerales archaeon TH1177
ATATTCTCACAGAGTAATAATCAAATACATGCTAGGTACATAACAACGATTGATTACATCATTCTATTGGTTAGTCTAATAATATTTTTGTGTATTGAATTATTATTATGACCCTGACTCAACAACTATTTGTGGAAAAAGACTATGAAAATTTGCCAATAGCGTACCTTGCGTTTTTTGTGAATATAATTATCTTTTTGATCTAATAAAAATATTTATGAAAAGTTGATAAAAAATATAGACAGTAGCTACTATCACTATCATTTTAGAAACGTTAGTGCGTTAATCACTATCACTTTATGTCATAACAACAGTCACAAACGTTATCATTGTTTATACAATCGCTATTAATTGTTGTAGATATCAAATCTCAATCAATCAATCACTATTATTATTTCTCTTTTGCTGTCAATCATTATCACAATTGTGTCTATAGTCATAACCATCATCACCACTATCAAGATATTATCACACTATAACATTGAAGGATTAGTAGACTAATCTAGTAGATAGATTCCTATTACCATTGAAGAATATAAAAAATGTAAACGATATATAGTAATTGGGACTGGGTTAGAAATATACCATTATATTATTTTTAATATAAATAAGCTAATACTCTTCTTCTATCGAAGATGATGTATTGGTGTGAAAAACTACTCTCATCATCAACTCCAACAAATTAACAAGCTAGCAATACAAGAATTCTTTAGTAATAGCAGTAAAGTATTGCAGTTGTTGTCAGTAGCACTCTATTGTTAAGATCCTGAAACTTGTTTATTGATTGAATTATGACCCAGACTCAATTATTTAAGTAACGAAATCAATATAATTATGAAAAAAAAGATGATGTAGGTATTCTATATTATTCTTTATCAATAAATTCATCAGCGCTGGGAGGTTCTGGATTAAGTCCTTTTCTTTTGCGAATGTCAGCAATTAGTGTTTTTATAACAGACTGAGGAACTGCCTGCCAACTTTTAAAATAGGTATTCCACATTGCTTTACCCGCCGTTCCACCACGCATAATCTCGGATAGATCAAAAGTTTCAGAAGCAGGGACTTCACCTTGCATAATAGCTATAATACCTTTTTGGTCAACGTTTAATAATTTACCTCGTTTTCCAGAAAGAATTCCTGCTACTGTGCCTATTTGTTCTTGTGGACATTTTACTTCTATTCCCAATATAGGTTCCAAAAGTGCTGGATTTGCTATTAACATAGAACCTAGCATTGCTCTTCTGGTGGCGGGCATCAATTGTGCTAATCCTCTATGAGCTGGATCCTCATGAGGAACAAAATGATGTAGAACAAATTTAACCCCTCTTAAAGTCTCATGTGCTAATGCTCCTGAATGGATAACATCATCAAATCCTGATTTTATAGAGTCCATTGATTCTTGAATAAATTGAACACCTTTAGTCTCATCAATTAACATGTTACCTGATGAGTCAATAGCGCTAACATTCCTAGCTTCATCCGCATTCCACCCTTTCTCTCTAAGAATTTTAGCTAATTCCTTTTTATCCATATCTTCCTTGATTTGTCCTATTTTAATCATGTTAATAATTTCTTCACTAAGTGGTTCTACTCTCATAAATAATTTGTTATGTCTATTTGGTGATTTACTCATTATAGGTCCTCCTTTAGAACGAACTGTTTCTCTATAATTGATCAAAGGTTGGGAAGTAGTTATGGCTAAACCTGCTTCTTGTAATAGAGATGTAGCTATTTCAAGATGTAAGACACCCATTCCAGCCATTAATGTTTCTCCTGTTTCTTCATTTATTTTGACAATAAGATTTGGATCTTCTACTGTTATTTTACGAAGAGCTTCTACGAGTTTTGGAAGATCTTTTGGATGTTTTGTTTCTACAGCTATAGTTACTACAGGCTCAGAAACATATTTTATTGATTCAAAAGCAACATTATTTTTTATGCTAGAAATTGTTTCACCTGCAACTGCATAATCTAAACCCAAAAGAGCAGGAATATTGCCTGCGGGTAAAACACTTACAACCTCTCTAGTATTTCCCATATAGATATTTACAGATTGAACTTTTCCTGGTCTTTTGGCATCAATTAGATAAATTTCATCTCCATCTTTAATAGTACCTGAAAACAATCGTCCTGTAGCTATTCTACCAGCCTGTGGATCTACATTGATTGTAGTCACCATCATTACGGCAGGTCCTTTTTCATCACAATTTATCAATGCTTTTCCGATATCAGAATTAAGATCGCCTGGCCATATCTTGGGGATTCTGTATTTTTGTGCAATATGAGGTGGAGGATGATGTTGAACAACCATACCTAGAATAGCTTCATGAAGAGGTGCTTTCTCAGAAAGAGCTTTGATCTTAGAAGGATCATCAGAAGTATATGCATCATATACATCTTTGAAACTAAACCCTTTTTTCTGAGCTACTTTATAATTAAATCCCCATCTATCTTTAGCAGATCCAAAGGCTACACTATTAGCTTGTATACTTACTTTCCATTTTTCTTTTAACTCTGGTTCTGCATAAATATCTACTAATTTATTGAATTCTGCTATAATATTAGATAACCATTTTTGCATTGCAGGAGGATCGAGACGTAATTCTTTTACCAAACGATCTATTTTATTTATATACAGGACAGGTCTAACTCTTTCTTCTAGCGCTTGTCTTGTTACAGTTTCAGTCTGAGTCATAATACCTTCAACTGAATCAGAAACAACTACAACCCCATCAATAGCACGTAATGCTCTTGTAACTCTACCAGTAAAATCAATGTGTCCTGGTGTATCAATCATATTTATAACATATTCTTTACCTTCCTGTTCATAAAATAGTGTTACATTAGCTCCTCTGATAGTCATCTGTCTATTTTGTTCAAGTTTCATTGAATCTAGAGCTAGTGCTTGTCCTGCTACAGAAGGAGAAATGATCCCCGACGCTGCTAAAAGACTATCACTCATAGTAGTTTTACCGTGATCTACATGAGCAATAACACCAAAATTACGAATTTGGTCTTTATTATCAATAATTCTAATTATATCCTGGGTTGATTTGAATTTAGGCATATAGACAAATCAAAAAAAATTAAGAGGGTTATTAAACCTTCCTTGCTATGAAAAAAATTAATTTACTAAATTCACTTATTAATAATATATTGAATAAATTATCCTATGGTTTTTTATGATTATATACAACTAACTTAGAAAAATTATGAACTATATACTAAAAGAATAGATATTTTAGAATTTCTTGAAAGATTACATTTTCCATATTAAAAAATAATCCTATGATGAAGAGAGTATATTATATTTTTATAAAATTGATTATCCAGTAATGGATGAATATCAATTGGATAAGTTTATTACACAAAAATTTTATTCTGAATATCACAACATTTTGCCACTACATACATCTAAAGAATTTTGTAGTTTTTGTAATATAATAACAGAAATAATTCTATTTTATATATAGGCACAAACGAAGAGAGACTTATTTATAGACATTCAGAAAATGAAAAAAAATAATTGTTTGGAAATATGAAGATATTAATGAAAAAGAATGTAGAAGGTCGACATCTAAAAGGAATGATTTTTAAATTTTCAAAAAATGATTTAACATGTATATACATCTACTATGTACATATCTTAATATCAATCCTCTATTCCATTATTTGCAATTATCTTTTAAAACTAAATTATTGGGTAAAGATTAGATCAGTAGATCAAATACTTTCACTTATTTGGCTGTTATTATTTAACATATTTCTACGGTAATTAATTTAATAACAGAAATTTTAGTAATTTCTTTATTCACCTGAAACCTTTAGAAATACTGTATTTTGAATTACTATTCTTATGTTTATGTAATGATTCAGATGCTGGTATAGTATTTGAAAGCATCTACAGCATAATTCCATTCATTTTATTTTAATGATATAGTATACATCTGATGGTTCTTTCTTTAAAATTAATCAGCAAATCTACAAATAAACTAAAGGATTTAAAAGATTTATTATTAATAATTGAACATACTTATATTACGCCATTTAATTAAAAATGGTTCAATGGATATTAGTGACAAGTCAAGAAAATCGATGGAAAGTCTTGGCTTGACAAGCTATGAGATTAAAGTCTATTTATCATTATTGGAGCATGGCTCTATGACAGCATCAGATATCAGTAAAACTTCTGGTGTTCCCTACTCAAAAATTTACGAAGTATTAAATAGTTTGGAAAATAAAGTCTGGCTTGAATCAGCTAGCGAGAGGCCACAAAAATTTTTTCCTAAATCTCCTACTACGGCATTAGAAGCAATAAGACTTCAAAAAGAAAATGAGATTAAAAGTAACGAGGAAATCATTAAAAATGAATTAATGCCTATTTATGAAAAAAGTGGCATAAAAGAAAAGCCAGAAATATGGGTGGTGAGAGGCCTTTATAATATTGCAGGCAAAGTAAGTGAGATCATTCAGAATAGCCAGCGAGAATTATTAATAGCACTACCACAAATAGCACAAGAAATAGCTAAGTCATTACAACCTATGCTACGAACTTTACATGATAAAGGTATAAGAATTGTAGTTCTTGTTTCTGAAGGAACAAGTATAGAGATTATAAAAGCTATTTCAAGAATTGCAGATGTAAGAATTAAAGATAATATGTTTGGCGGAGGAGTTATTGGAGATGGAATCCAAGTTTTAATTTTATTAGGAGAAGAGGGAAATCGAAATAGTAACTCTGAACCCATTGCAATCTGGGCTGAACATCCAGGATTAGCAGTATATGCAAAAGATTATTTTAACTACTTATGGAATGACGCCAGAAATAATCAGTGACATTAATAAAAATAATTTTATTATTTTGAATTATTTTAAAATACACTAAATCAGATAACTTTTTATTTTTATACAATTCACTGCATTGTGGCAAACAATGACGAAACTAGCCCTACTGAACTTAAAATATGAAGAAGATCTTGAGTTTAGAGTTTGTCATGTAAATTTTATTTTATTTAGTTTATTTTTTACTATAAACTAAATAAATAATTTTAAAATAATTATTGTTAATTACGTTTTCCATTAATAAATTGAATAAATTTTTCTTTTGCTTGTGTATATGGCATTTGGATTGGAGGATGTTTAAAACAATATGCAGAAACACTTTCTAACACTCCAGATAATCCTCTATCTAGTCCTATTTTGGTAGCTCGTATTGCATCAATCATAATTCCTCCACTATTGTACGCATCAGCTACACGAAGTTTCAAGTCTAATTCTATTGGAATATGTCCAAATTTCTTACCACGAATATTAATATAGCATACTTTATCATTTTTTAAAGATTCTACGAAATCTGAAGGACCTATTCTCATAGGAATAGAATATGGTGACATAGCTTGAATTGCACTAGTTTTACTTATTCTTTTATCTTCTAATCGGTCATTGTCTAACATATTATAAAAGTCCATGTCACCACCTATATTCAATTGATAGGTATCATCTACTTTAACACCTCTATCAATAAATAATTTCACTAAAGTTTTATGTACAACTGTAGCTCCTACTTGACTCATTATATCATCACCAGCACATAGAAGATTTTTCTCTTTAAACAACTGTTGCCATTTAGCTTCAGATGCAATAAAAACTGGAATTGCATTGATAAATGAAACTCCAGCCGCCAAACACTGTTCTGCATAGAATTGTGTTGCTGCTCTGCTTCCAACAGGCAAATAATTGACAAAAACATCTGCTTTAGAATCTTTCAATATTTCAGATATATTGGATGTCTGGTTATTTGATAAGGTAATTTTTTCTGCAAGGTGTTTTCCTACTCCATCTAAAACTTTTCCTTTATTTACTTTAATACCTAAATTAGGAACATCGCAAATTTTTATAGCATTATTTGGTGGGCAAAAAATTGCTTCTGACAGATCAAGACCAACTTTTAAATCTGAAACATCAAAAGCTGCTACAAATTCAATATCATTTGGCGTATAACCAGCTAAATCATATGCAGTTAAACCTATAGAATTCTTTTCATTTATTGATTTGTAATAATGTATTCCCTGAACGAGAGCTGAAGTACAATTGCCCACTCCAGCAATCGCTACTCGAATTTTTTTTGTCATTCTTTCCTTTAATTTACTTATTTATTAATTTATATATGTTTAAGATAAAAGTAAATTAATTTCATTCTGGAAAAGAATTGAAATTAAATATTAACACTGAAACAGTATCATTTTCAAAAAATTCTTTCTGACTATAAGACAGAGGAAAATAAATTTTATTTTCATTGTTATTTTTTGATAGTTGTAATCCAAAACTTGATGCAATTTTTATTAATTCTTTTTCTTTATTACTATTTTTAGGTATATTAGTGAGTATTTGAAAGGTACCATTTGATTTAAGTACTATTGATGCTCCTTTAAATAATAATGATAGTTCTTCATCTTGTCCCTTATGATCTTCAAAACTAGAAAAATTATGAAAGATTAATAAAATATTATTAATAGACCCACTATGAAGATTAGGTAATAGTTTTTTTGCATCTCCCCAAAAAGAAGATGCATTTTGTTGTTTTAAACTGGCTAATTTATCTTTAATATTCAATATAGCATCTTCATCGGTTCCTATACCTATAAAATACTCATCTGTATAATCTGTTGCGATTTGATACAAAAGATTTCCTGTTCTTACACCAATGTACAAATTAATTTTTGAGTATGATCGTTGAGCATTTTCAATTGTTCTATTTATTTGTGTTGATGGAATTCCCTCATGATAAAATTGATAAACTAAATCCCATCTTTGCTTGAAAACTTCAGGAAAATTACGATTATTCAACAATTCTTGAAATAAATTAATTTTCATAATTTCAGAAAAAAATTGATCAGTTCTAGAAATAGCTTCAAATCTTGGAAGCGTCAATTCTTGATATAGGCTTATTACTCTATACCAAGCATTGATAGGATCAGAACTCATGTATGTTACAGATTGATCTGCCAAAGATAAAATCTCAGATAATAATATATATTTCTCAGATAATCCTGTTAAATTAAAAATTTTGTTAATTAGATCATAATAGTTTTTCTGAGAATTAGGTTTTTTGGTAAATGGATAATCAGTTCTCCATATCAAGGCTTCAATTATTAGACTTTGAATTGGCCTACTAGATCTAATATATTCAGGATGAGTAGTAACATAATCTACAGGTGGTAATAAATGATATTGATAGTATCGGAAATAACTTTTGAATTCTATTTCATTCATATTATAATAAGCATCGATTATTCTAATTTTTAAAAGTTCTCTAATCGTATTTTCAACTTTTGGTCCTTCAAACCGATTTAAACCTATACTGGTTTTATAATTATATTGAGAAGGATCATAATCATGTAGTAAGCTTGCTACCAATAAATACTCATAGTCTTGTCCTGAAAAATCATATCCATGTAATTCTAGAGGTAACATCTGTAAGCTGACATATGCTACTTCAAGACTATGATGAAAGTTATGATATCTATGAGAACCATCGCCTAACCCTAATTTTTCATATTCATTTGTAAGAAATTTCAAAAGAATATTAACTTTTTCTATACTTTTGGAATGAATATTCTTAATTCTTGCAAGAAATAACAAAGATTCAATTAATTCACCATTACTTAAATAAACCAAATTTATATTAGTTTCTTCTATAATATGTTTTTTTTCTATAGGTACATATTTAACCATTTTAGTAAAAATTTCTTTGTAAATAATTTGAATTGGTAGACTTTTTATTAAATAAATTGGTAAGGAAGTGAATTTCCAAGAATACTTAATTCGTTGTTTTTCATGTTCTACAATATCATTAGAGGCAAGGACAAGCTGTTTATTAATAGCATTCATTAATAATCCAAAGTCAGAATCACTCATATTCAATTCGCTTATCGAAAAATTACTGGGTTCAGTATTCATTACTAACCATTGCGGAACACAAACAATATAACGATATTTCTTTTTCAATTTATTATCAGTTTTCAAATTTTCTCGTGAAGTTATTGCAACATTTCTTTTTCCAGAAAAAAAAGGAAGATCATTATCTTTGACAACTTTAAGAATTATTTCTTTGTCTTTAATTTGCAATCTAAGCAAAATATGCCAATATTTTCCTTTATCTAGCCAATCTGGAACTACAGTTTGTCTATCCCAAAAATCAGTCGGGCCTAATGGAACATAACCTTGTTCATATTTTCTCGTTTTATGGTTAAAAGTGGAATAGTTATGATCTCCAATATTGGGATCTATTTTTTTACAAAGATCTCTTGCTAACAAAACATTATCTCTGGTTCTTGTAAATTCTCTGTATGCCATTACACCCCAAATACTTCCCAAAGCACTAAGAATTGTAAATATCACATCTAAATTATCTATTGGGGTATCAGTAAAATAATGTGGAGCTAAGGGAATTCCGAACCATCCTGTAGATAATATCCCTGTAAGAGCAAGTGTTACAAATAATGAACGAACAAGATCATAATAATATAGACTAAATGATTTTTTATAATTTCCTGAAGGATTATGAGTCTTAAAAGGCGTGGTAATCTTGAAAAAATAAAATAATTTCATATTAATCTGTTTCCAACTGATAGATATTCTTTATTTGTACTATTATTATATATAGGATTTTGCCAAAAGTATAAAAATTTATACAATTGTAAAATTAATTGATTTTAATAAAAATATTATATGATAACTATATATGATATTAATATTAAACTATAAAATTTTATTCTAGGTTATAAAAAGGCTCGCATCTTTTTCATTCAAATTAAAAGTTAAGTTTTTTATTTTACTTTTATAAAAAATTAATTTACGTCCTTTAGCATTAATAGTAATTTTATCTATTGATATTACACCAAGATCTTCTAATTTCTTTATTCTTTTATAAATTGAGCTTAACGGTAGTGATATTTCTTCATGTATTTGATAAACTGTTTTAGAATGTTCTATAATTGATAAAATAATTTTATAAGTATCATTTTCAAGGATACTATTTAAAAAGGAAATAGTGTTTTTTTTATCAATATTCCAACTATTCTTGATTTCAGTTAAGCTGTACATATTAGGTTACCCTAATTATAATTAGGGTAGCCTATCTTATAAATGTTAGGTTATCCTAATAAATAAATAAATAAAAATTATTTTTTAAATTCTGACATAGATTTTCGAGAAGATTCAATAAGTTTCTTTCTTCGTGGCTGAATAATAAGAATATATGCAGAACCTACAAGATATACCGATAACAGAATTATTTGAGCTATAACCGTTTCAAGAGTAGGATGAATACCAGTCATAGTTGCCAGGTTTACATCTAAACGTGGAATTATTCCAAATAAATGAGTAGTTGATATATAGCCAACTTCTTGGAACTCGCGAATAGCATTTCCTAAGAAGGTTATTGACATATAGGCACCTATCCCCATGGTAAGTCCGAATAGAACTCTTAATGGTAATTTCTTTCCCAATTTTCGAACTAAAATTGCCACTCCTATTATTACTGCAAGACCCAGGACCATTCCAAGAATAACGAAAAGTTCCATATATTTAGCATAAGATAGCATTGCTTGGTAAAACAAAACAGTTTCGAAGCCTTCTCTATATACTGTAAAAAATGATAGTAAGATAAATACCATCACACTACCAGTTGTAGTGGCTTTCCAAACCTTTGATTTAACAAATTCTATCCATTTTTTTGTCTCTATTTTGTTAAGGACCCAAAAACTAACCCAGAATAATACAGCAACTGCAGCTATTCCAGCTATAGCTTCAATAAGTTCTCTGCTTGCACCAGAAAGTTCTATGAAGAATTGTGCAATGAACCATGTAATAGCTGTTGCACCAGCAGCCAGAATTATACCGTAATACACATATTTCTTGAATCGCTCATTCCTTGAAGCTTCCAAATATGTAATTATTGCTCCTATGATTAATGCAGACTCTAATCCTTCTCGAAATATAATAGAAAAGGAAGATGAAAAGGCAATACTTGGTGCTACTGAACCAATTCCTGAAACTAATCTTTCGGACTCATCCAGTCCATTTTGAAGTTCACCAATCTTTTTTACAATATTTTCATAGCCTGATTGTTGTCCTATCATATTTCGTAATTCAGCAAATTTAATTTCCATATCTAATGTAAAATCTGGATCGATTGGTCTAAGTGGTAGTTCTATATTCTCATAACTATCCAGATAAGCAGAACGTGCTACTACCAATGCTTCATCATATTTATTTTCTTTGTATAAATCCAATACCTTTTGAAGATTTAGTCTAATTTGATCTATATTATTTCTAACACCTTGTTTTTGAGGATCAGTAGATTCACCCATCTCATTACGATCTCCTTGAAAGGATCCAAAACCTTTACTAAGTTCTTCAATATTGGCAAGGTTATTTCCGCCTGAAGAAATTAATTCTTCTGTTGAAGTATTATTATTATTACTATTTACTACTACTAGTGAGGGATCATTTTCTAAAATTAATTTAGCATTATCTAGTTTAGTTTTTATTTGAGTAATAAATGGTTCAATAACTTCTAATTTCTCCTTATTTTTAATAAGTTTTCGGAGCTCTTCTCTCATGTCAATTTCTATATCAATCATCAGATTTGGATCATTTTTTTCTATAGGGGCTTCGAGGTATTCATAATTATCCAAATACGCCGACATGGCATGCTTATCAGCTTGTCTATAATCATTGTTTTCTCTTATTTCAACGATCACATTATTTAATAATGTATGAATATTTGAAAAGTAATTTTGATATTCATCTGGAAAACTTGGTAAATTATTATTGGTGTTTAATAATTCCTTCAAATAGCTTTGAAGAGAGGTAATAGATGAAGACAAATCATTAAAACTGTTTTGATTCCAATTTTGTTCTACTTTAGAATACATTGACATTATTTGGTTCTTTTCGCTACCTTCAAATTCATTAGATGGAATTTGATTGATTTGATGTTTTGATCTTTCTAATATTCCTTTTATATTATCATATACGAGATTTTTTTGTTCTTTATTATCAGTTGAATTAGAAATACTTATAAAATTAGAAGCATCCTGTAAAAGCTGGATTGAGCTTTGAATTAGAAAATTCTTATCGTTGAGAGTATTATTTCCTACTATTTTACTATCTAGTAAATAATTTGTATTTCTTATTTCATCTATTGTTTGTTTAATTTCCTCTATAGGTATAGTTTTAACATCCTTTAGAAAAATAGGTAAATCAGTTAAAAGTTTCTCTAATTTAGAAGATAATTCAGGAGCAACCGCTTGTAAATCAGATTTTATATTAGGAAAAATATTTGTATGAGGAATATAAGCATGGGAAAATGCGTCATCCAGATTATTGGATTCTATATTTTTTTCACTAAGATCTAATTGAGAATTTATTCTTTAAAGGTTAATATATATAATAAATTTTTTTTTGATATCTATTTGAGAAATTAGATCCTCAGTTACAGAATCACTTTGTGAATATCCATTATTGAGTAATGTAAGTGTAAGTAAAAAAAATATCATCAAAGAAAATATATAATATAATTTGAATGTATTTATTTTTGAATTTATTTTATTTCTCATTTTGAATTTTTCCTCATCTAATCCAGTCTATATTAGGTTTACCTAATTATTTAGCTATATTTAAATATTACAACAATTTTAAGCAATAGAACTTGTTATTTAAAGAATAAACACAAATAAAAATTATTATTATAGAATAAAAAAAGTAAATTGCATTCTAGTTTAAATATCATATTTAATATAACAAAAAAATTCTGCTAATTCAATGCAATATATAAAATTACTGTTTAAACAATTTTTCTGCCATGTCTAAATTAGATCTTATATTATTATATAATGTAGTAATTTCATCTAAAGGCTTTTTATCTTCAATAGCACTTGCAAGATCTTCTCTTATCATCACTTCTGTTTCTTCCATTAGATCTTTATCAAGTTCTTTTAGAGGATCTTCAATATACTCATAATTGTCAATATAGGCAATATCTACTATTTCAGATGCACCTACATAATTTCCTGCATACAATTCTGCTATTGACTTATCTAGTAAATTTCTGATAGTGGATAAAATGGTTAAAGGATCACTTTTTTCTTCTCCATTTCCCCCTTGTCCTTTAATATTGTATAATGGAAAAAATAAATATACCATTAAAATAGACGAACTGATAGTATAGAACATTTGTCTTGAATTTACCATTTTCATCAAATACTTGAAAATGTAATTTTATATATACCATTATCTCTTTCTCATTTTGAAAATAATATTTGTATTCTATCGTATTGATATATTTTAAATAATAATTCTATGTTATTAAATATAAGACAACATTAAATAATAGAAATTATGCAATTTGATATAAATTTAACACTCTATCCGGTGCTGTTAACTTAAGTTTATTTCACCTCCTCTTTTAATAAATAAAATTTTATTTCTAATTTCTGAATTATAGAAATATACAAACAACTTTATCCAATTGTATACGTGCTGTAGATCACAATTACTTTTCTTCTTTTGGTTTTTGTTGATACAACAAGGATAATAATCATCAAAACATTCGGTTCTGTCTTTAAAATACTACATTACCCTTTCAATCAGACTCTTCTCTAGTGGTGAATGTAATCTATGTTTTAGATGTAGAAAAGTACAGGCTTGAGGATACCAGGTACCACCATCAGTGTAAACTATATGTTTGCCATATTTATCAACTAAGGATCTAATGAAATTCTCTGCTACAAACATATTTCTTTCATCTGAAATATTAATACCAAGTACAGATTTATGAATTGGTTCAATACAAATCCATATCCAATAATGATTATTTCCAATTTGAATAATTGTTTCATCTATAATGAATGCTGAAACTCTTTTCCTTTTGTAAATATAACATGAACCAAATCTTTGTATCCAATTCCTTATAGCAATATGACTGCATTTCTCGTCATCAAATATATCTAACGCTTTGGAAGTATTCCTTAAACTTAAACCAAGAAAATACAAATACAAAGAGTACATAACTACAATAGTGGATGTTCTGTTCCTGACAAATCCTAGTAACATACAAGTTAGAATGGGACATTCACAGCTAAATCCATTCTGTTAAATTAACAGCGCCTCTATCCTTATCTGTTATTTCTAAAATTTATATAATTAGTTTTTGTATTTATAGTAACTAATTTTTCAATAATCTCTTGAAGAAAGTATTTGAAACTAATTTTATATTATTATCAAATTTTTGTGAGAATGAGGGATTCAAAAACCACATAGGATTTGATATTCCCCTCAATGTAAGTATCATAACAATCCAAACTATACTATAAAGAATTTGTTTTTTAGTATTATTATTCTCATTTGGCATTTATTTAAACTAGATATAACAGAAGATAAATTTTTTAGAAATGGGAGCAGGAAAAAAAAGTTGATAAAAGTAACTAAGATAATTAATAATATTACAAAAATTCGAATAAATGTATTTACTGATTATATTAGAAAGTTATTAGTAACAATTTAATTTATTAAATTATTATTTTTTATATACATTTAAAAATAGTAATGTAATTATTCTTAAAACAGAACGCTATTACAAGGAATTTCATAATTTAATATGACCTCTTTCCCATTTGGATCTTTCATATAATCATTGTTTTTATCATCAAAGAATCTCAAAGTATAGTTGTCAGGTTGCATACCATCAGCGATAATATAGTCATTGAATCCGCCTGTTCCATTAGAATCAAAGTATCCATATGTATCTACTATGCCTGTTGAATTAATAAATTCCCAATATATGTTACCGTTACTATTAAAACCATTAACAGTAAAATTGATTCTATGATCCCTCAAAGTGCCACATTCTGGTGATATTTTGACAATAGGAGATGTAGAATAAATCAAAGAGATTTCTACACCCAATAATAAAAAAGATACAATAAATGATAAATGTAAGAAAAGATTTGTTTGCATTTGCTTAAATTGTTAATTTAATTATATAAATTTATTATATAAAGGAAATTTTAGAATAATTTCAACTACTATCATTTGATTTTCTTTATGGCATAAAATTTTATGAATTTTATTGTAGGAATTTATTACTATTATAATTACAATATAGATTGTTGAAATGGCTTTATTATATATTATATACTTATCATTTAAGATAATATCTATTGTATTATAATATCCAAAATATTTTTATAAAATTTTAAAAGTATTTTTTTAAATCTATAAATAAATTAATTACAAATAGAATAAATAAAATAAATTTAAATTGATAAAAAACAATAGTAACATTCGAATTTAGAAAAAAAGTTATAAATATTAATGTCCAATAAAATTTGAGATGGATGAGAATTATAAAATTCCTATATCAATTACAATAGATCCAAATGACGTTTACAAATTGCTAATCAGAATACCCAACGGAAAAGTAACAACATATGGAG
>JAATVJ010000024.1 GCA_014523515.1 Nitrososphaerales archaeon TH1177
AAAGGTATTATACGAATTGATGGTCTTGTTCGAAATAATTCTGGAATTGCAATTGGTGATACAATTTTTATTAGAAAGATAAAGGCAGTTCCTGCTGAAAAAGCAATAGTGGCACCACTTGAAGCTATTCCTCCAATAGATGAACGTTATCTTGCTGATGCACTTGAAAGTGTACCTATAATAAAAGGAGATAATGTTATGGTTCCTTACTTTGGAGGACGTCTTACATTTCAAGTTATTGGTGTTACTCCAGCAAATGCAGATGCTGTACTTGTAACACAAAAAACAATATTCCATATAGCAGAAAAAGGAGAAACCTTGCGTGGAGTACCACAGGTTACATATGAAGATATTGGTGGTTTACGTGAAGAGATAAAAAAAGTACGAGAAATGATTGAATTGCCTCTAAGACATCCTGAAATATTTGAAAAACTAGGAATTGAAGCTCCAAAAGGTGTTTTATTACATGGTCCTCCTGGTACAGGTAAAACCTTGCTTGCAAAAGCAGTAGCAAATGAAAGCAATTCTCACTTTATAAGTATCTCTGGTCCTGAAATCATGAGTAAATTCTATGGTGAATCTGAAGCTCGCCTACGAGAGATATTTAAGGAAGCAAAAGAGAAAGCGCCTTCTATTATGTTTGTAGATGAGATTGATTCTATAGCTCCAAAAAGAGAAGAAGTTACAGGTGAAGTTGAAAGACGAGTTGTATCTCAGCTTTTATCCTTGATGGATGGCCTTGAAGCAAGGGGTAAAGTCATAGTTATGGCTGCTACTAATAGACCCAATGCACTAGACCAGGCCTTGAGACGTCCAGGTCGATTCGATAGAGAAATAGAGATTAAAGTACCTGATAAACGTGGTAGACTAGAAATCCTTCAGATTCACACTCATCACATGCCTCTTGATACGGATGTAGATCAAGATAAGATAGCAGCAATTACTCATGGTTTTGTGGGTGCTGATCTTGAATATTTGTGCAAGGAAGCAGCAATGAAATGTCTACGTCGTTTACTTCCTGAACTAAATTTAGAAGATGAAAAACTTTCACCAGATGTACTTAACAAGCTGATAATAACCATGAATGACTTTGAAAATGCCCTTAAAGATGTAATGCCATCGGCAATGAGAGAAGTCTATCTGGAACCACCAGATGTAAATTGGTCAGATATAGGAGGCTTGGAAGAAGTTAAACACGAATTACAAGAAGCAGTAGAATGGCCCATGCGTTTTCCTGACATGTATAATAAATTGGGACATACAATACCAAAAGGTGTTCTATTGCATGGTCCATCAGGAACAGGAAAAACTATGTTAGCTAAAGCAGTAGCTACTGAATCTGAAGCTAATTTTATTAGTGTGAAAGGTCCTGAGCTATTATCCAAATGGGTAGGTGAATCAGAAAAAGGAGTTAGAGAAATATTTAGACGTGCAAGACAGGCCTCTCCATGTGTTATTTTCTTTGATGAAATTGATTCTATAGCTCCAGTAAGGGGATTAGAAGGTGATAGTATGGTTGCTGAAAGAGTTGTCTCTCAATTACTTACAGAGATGGATGGAATTCAATCTCTTTCTGGTGTAGTAGTTTTGGCTGCTACAAATAGAGCTGATATAGTTGATCCTGCACTATTACGACCTGGTAGATTTGACAAAATCTTATATATTCCACTTCCAGACAAGAAAACTCGTTATAGCATTTTAGAAATGAGTTCTAAAAATAAACCTCTTTCAAATGACGTGGACCTGGGAAAAATTGCTGAACTTACTGAGGATTTTAGTGGTGCAGAAACTAATTCAGTTGTAAATGTATCGGTTTCTTTTGTCTTGCAAAAGTATTTATCAAAGTATTCCTCTCCTGAAGATGCAGCAAAACATGCTTCAGAAGCCTCTATATCAATGGAAAATTATATCGATGCAGTAAAGAAGATAAAGAAACAAAGAGAAACACAACCAGGTCAAAAAGTAACAGTTCCTTATTATAGATAGATAGATAAAACAATTGCATCAATTGTCTAAATTAAGGAACATGAATTAATATTTTTATTATTATTTAATAAATTTCTTTTATTTTATTCTAGTAAAAATATTTTTAAAATTAAACATAGATAATTAATAATAAATATCTAGGGATAATGTTTTTAAGTTGTATGTTTAACAGTTAAATACTAAAAAGAATGGGAGAAAATTTTCAAATCCAATTAATTGAAGAAAAGAACCTAAAAACTACAAATACATATATCTTAAATAGATTTGTTAAACCATCTCAGATCCTTGATCTAGTGTCACAATATGGAACCCCCTTGTACCTCATAGATGAAAATACTTTACACTTGAAAGCTAACGAACTATTAAATGCATATGAAAAATACAAAGGACCAAAGAGAATTGCATATTCTGTAAAAGCTAATTTCACTCCTTCGATATTGCGGTCTTTTATGAAAGATGGAATTACATTTGATCTTACTTCATTAGGTGAATTATATTTTTTAAAAAAATGTAATATTGAACCTGAAAATGCTATCTATACGAGTATAACAGAAGAAGAAGAAGAATATGTTCAAATTTTACGGAATGGTATAACTAGAGTAGTAGTTAGCTCTTTTAATGGAGTGACTAATCTTGTAAAGGCTGCAATAAAAACTAATGTTAAACCACAAACTCTGATAAGAATAAATCCAGAAGTTAGTGTAAAAGCTGAAATTCGAGCTTCGTATAAAAATGGAAAATTTGGAGTACCATTTAATGGAGGAACAATCGATAGTGCCTTCAAAATTGTTAAATATATTGTAAATAATGAATTTCTTAATTTTGATGGTTTTCATTTTCATTTAGGGTCACAAATAACTAACTTTTCATGTTATTCTAATACATTTTCAAAATTAGATGGATTTATTTCTAAAATAAAAAAAGAGATTCCCTCTTTTAATATTAATACTATTGATATTGGAGGTGGAACCCCTGTATTCTATAATCAGGATGTCCCTACTCCTAAACAGATGGCTGAGAATTATGTCAATAAACTTAATCATTTAGCAGATGATCATGGTAGCTTTGAATTAATAATTGAAAGTGGACGATTTTTGGTTGCAGAATCATCTATTCTCTTATCAAGAATAGTCAATACAAAGGAATATAATGGACATAAAATTGTTATTGTTGATGCCGGCTATCACGTTTTATTAGATTCGGCATTGATGAAACAAGAATATCCTCAAGAAGTTATCGATATAGATAATTCTGATATTAACAGTGTAAAGTCTACTTTATCTTCCAAGAATATTCATCTCGCTGGACGATTATGTGATACTTATGATGTATTTCCTCAATCAAGAATATCTAATCTTAATAATGTAAGTATAGGAAATTATATATCATTTTATAATGTAGGTGCATATTCTGTTGTTTTTAATATGCCATTTCATTGCCAGACCAAGCCTCCTATAGTTATGAAAACTACTTCTGGAGATCTTAAATTGATTAGGAAAGGAACCACATTTGAAAATCTCTTTGAAGAAGAAGGAGGATATATTTTATAAAATATAAAATATATCATAATTTATATTTGCTTCTATCTTCACTTTTTCTACTTGATCCAAAGCAATACTAATACTAATAATAATAGTAACTTAAATAAAGAAATTAATAAATCTTCTTCCTCTTTCTCCTCATCTGAATATGTTAGAGTTCATTTGATCATTTCTGGAAAAGTTCAAGGAGTATATTTTAGGAAACATACTCAAGATGTCTCATTACAAAATTATGTTTATGGATGGGTTAAAAATTTACTTAATGGTGATGTTGAATGTGTATTGGAAGGATTAAAATCTAATGTTGATAAAGTTATAAGATGGTGTCATCAAGGTCCTCCTAATAGCCGTGTTGATAATGTTGAAAT
>JAATVJ010000194.1 GCA_014523515.1 Nitrososphaerales archaeon TH1177
CTGATATTATTGGCGATTCACATTCATCTATTGTAGATGGCCTGAGTACCATGGTTTTAGGTAATAAAGGAAGAACTGTGAAAATTTTGTCTTGGTATGACAATGAATGGAGTTTTGCTTGTAGGCTGGTTGACTTGATAAAGTTTATTTATAATAATAAAAATAAGAAGATTGATTAAATATAGGACATTTAATTACAAAAAAATTTCTTTTCTTTACGTATGTATATAAGACTTATTTAACTGAGGATCTTAAATAATTCTTATATGTCAGGTGATCAATTATTTTCAAAAATACTTGTTCCTATAGATGGCTCAGAACCCTCTTTTCATGCAGCCCGAATAGCAAATAAAATTGCTAAAAAATTTAATTCTGAAATTATTTTTCTTTATGTAGTCGTTTCTCCTTCTAAATATGAATATGCTAATTTAACTGGTCTTGTCACTCCTAAACAAATTGATATGATTATTCAAAATGCAAAAGAAGAAGCTAAAGACTGGTTTAAGAGAATAGAAGATATGGTAAAGAAGGAGAATCCAAATATTAAACTGACAACCAAAGTAATATTAACAGGAATAGCTGTATATGGTGAAATAATACAATATGCTGAAAAAGAAAGTATTGATTTAATAGTAATCGGGACAAGAGGTAGATCAGGAATTAAAAAACTATTATTAGGAAGTACAGCTTCAGGTGTAGTTACATATTCAAGTTGTCCAGTTTTAGTTACAAGATAGATATTTTTGACAATTATATATTAATTGTTCTTCTGAATTGCAAATATTTCGTTATACCACTCATTATCTGAATAAACAATTTTAAAAATATATAAACTCTTCAACTAATGATTTAAAAATGTTACAATGAATATATTGCGGATATAAAATGTATATTAATTAAGATGAAACATTAACAAATTTAATTAAAGTCTCAAATTTATTTATTAAAAGAAAATCTCAAATATATGGGCATTATCTAAATTGTAGCTATAACAATATATAAGTTAGAAAAAAATATTTTAAATATATATTAGAAAAATAGAATGTATCCGAAAATATACACTAAATTAACTATATAGCTATGATATTATAATTTGTAAAGTTAGGAAGTATCAAGTCACTTATCCAAATCTCTAAATGATATTATATATAATATTCTAATATCTTTTCAAGGTTATCTTTAGTAGTATCATCTCTTGTAAATTCCGTATACCTTGATAAATCTCTAGGGGTAACTAGACCAATTGGTTTGTTTATTTCCGTTTTATCATCAACAACCAGCAAATGTCTGATATTGTGTTGTAACATCATATCAATTGCTGTTGATAGCGGTTCATTAGGATTAATTGTGACAAGAGGTAACGACATTATTTCTTTAATTATTACTTTGCTAGTATAAACATCCTTAACACAGATTTTTCTAACCAAATCACGTTCAGTAACTACTCCCTTTGACTTACCAAAACTATCAACCACTATCAATGAGCTTATATTCTTATCTTTCATCTTTATTGCAACTTCCTGAACAGATGCAAATTCTTCAATAGTTTCTATTTTTTTACTCATGATTTCAGCAATGGTTATTTGCATAAACTAACATATTAAATCTGACCATTTAAGTCTTTTATTAGAAATGCTCTAATGCTATCAACAACTAGAATAGATTTTTAAAATTATAACAAAAATTAATGATATTTCCTTTATCTATCTGATATAATTTTTTGTAATTGATCACTTATTTTGTATTATACGTTATATTGTGATTATTAAATATTTTTACAGATTATTTATATTAAAAAAATTGACCTTTTTTTGTTTGAGTATTGGATAAAAAAGAGTTATAAATTTTGTTCAAATATATTTTAAATGTGTAGGAACAATAACGTATTGTTTGGTAATTATATTTACTTTATTAATTCATATTGTAAATAAATGTGAATAAATAAGAAAATGATTTATTTTGAGAAGATATTATAGTCTTAAATTAGGAAATTGTAAAAGATATTGTCTCCTATCATTACATCTTAATATTGAAATCAGATATGAAAATTTAGTATTATATTTCTACTCAAAAGTGTTCACTATAACAAGTATTATTATTAATATTACCAATAGCAATAATAATGATGATAATGATAACAACAATAAAAATAATAATAACAAATTTACCTATATCATGAAGAATAGCATAATTGTAGTAGAATAGTATATGATTGCTATTGATGCATTTACATTATAAATATAATAGTAAATACATGGTGCTAAGAATAGAAATTCTTGGTGACTTAAGTTACTAATAATATATCCATGACATACATAAAATAAAAATCTGTTAGTAAAAGAAGAAAGCCATAGCCCTCATTTTGTTTAGGAGCAAACCGGTTCAACAGTTAGACAGCAGACTATGGCTTTTTTTTGGATTACTTGTGGTATATAATATAATCAACATTTTATTTATCAATTATAGAGTAATAATTATCTGCTGCTGTCTATCTTATTAGTAAAAGAAGAAAGCCATAGCCTACTATGTCAACAACAATGTAGAAGGCTATGGCATACAGCTATATGTCTGAATATCTCTAATATGGACAGGCTTATATCATTTAGTTATTAGAGTAAGCAAAAGATTGTTAAATATGCTATTTATTATTTTTCAGATAAATCCTTGATGTTTTTGTTGGTTTGTTCTTTAACTGCGTTAAGTTAGATTGTATAAGCAAAATTTTCAAAAAAAGAGAAGAGAACATATACAAATCATACTTAAATAGATTTTTTATGTTTAGATCTCTATTCTAGAATGTTTACTATATCGATAGCCATAGTAGATGGTGATCCAGATTTGTTAAATTTGTATAGTGAGGCTTTAAAGATGAGTGGATATGATAATGTTTCTTGTTTTACTGACCCAATTTTAGCTTATGAGCATATTAAGGAAAATCCAAATAAATATTCGTTAGTAATAACAGATGACAAAATGCCTGATATGAATGGATTATTTCTTGGCACCAAACTCTTAGAAATAAATCCAAAACTAAATGTAATTATAATGAGTGATTATTTTGTTGACTTGAAATGTAATTATAAATTTAATATTCTTAAAAAGCGTATATCGATATTTAAATTAATTAGTGCAGTAAATGAAAGTATATCAAAATCTATTTCTCATAGTGATAAACTCTAATTCCTTTTAATAATAAGCCATAGCCTACTAGAGTTGTAGGAGCGTATTTTTTTCGGAGGCTATAGCATATTGATGTTAAATATAGATACAGCTGGTAGGCAACTTGTATAATACTATCAAAATATATAAAATTATATACTTTTACTTACTTTCATCTGCAATCCAAAATTATCTAATGCAACTTTTCTGATTCGTCTATCTATTACTTGATGTAAGAAGGTATCTTAGATGTTTTGGTTGTTGGTCTAAAATATGATACATAACTTATAATACAGAATTTACTTGATTGTTATGACAAACATAATGATCAAAAATGGTTTAGTTAATGTTTGGAAAAATTTTTTATTTATCAATTATTGAAAATATGAATATAAAATATTATTGTTATTATTTGTAGTAGTATTCTTTGTTGTAGTTGTTTGTTTATTATTATCGGGCATTGTTACTATAGACCTCAATGTTACATCATCAGTAATAGCATTAGCAATATCATAAATATCATCTGAACTAAATCCTTCTTCTTGAGCCTTTTTATCTATTGTTTGATAGATCTCTTTAAGTTTCGATATAGTAGTTTTTAATTCTATCAAATAATTTAGTAATTCTTTAGAGAGTTGTTGTTTTTGATTATTATTTTTATTATTTTGTTCTTCAGTCATAATAAAATATCATTATTAAGAAAATAAAATAAAATAAAATTATTGTTTTTGTTTCTGTTGTAATTGTTGTTGTTGCTGTTGTCGATTTGCTAATATTAATCGTGGTCCTCCAGGCTGTACTAGCATATGAGCTAATCCATCATAAGATGTATTAACAAATACCTCATATGGAAATTCATAGCCTAAAGCTCCAATACTAAAGTTAAATAATATTGTCTCTTTATCAGAACCTACCGACTTTTCAATTATTTCATCTACCTTTTCTTTAGAGAATGGAATATAGTAAACTGTGTGATGTCCTGTTCTCTTGTAACCTATTATTTCATCTGGTTGTTCACCTATTTTAGGTTCCATTTCTTGTTCTTGATAATATCCTTCTACGTGATCTGTAACAGGTGGGATCTTTTACCCCTCTCCAGTTGACTCCATACCAATTTTCATAATAGTATAGGAATTCTTTTCTCTCCAATCTTTTGGAAGAATAATAGATCTCTTGTATAATTAGAAAACTTAAAGCTATATTCTCCTTCTATACCACAATTCATTGTAGGTTTGCTAAATTATGATAGGCTATCTAAAAAGCCGTTATTGTTTAGATCCTTTACAGGATTGGAATTATCTGAATTTGATTCCATTTGTCAGGAAGTAGAATCAAAATATCCAGATTATGAGATAAAACGTTTATCTAGAGAAAAGAAGAGAAGAATAAGATCAATAGGTGCAGGAAGACATTTCAAACATCCAATAAGAGATAGATTTCTTATGCTTCTTGTATACTATAAACTGTACATAACACATACACTTGCTAGTTTTCTGTTTGATCTAGATCAAAGCAATGTACATAGAGATATACGATATATGGAACCTGTAGTATCAAGTTGTATTCCGTTACCTCAAAAGTTATACAATATTACAAGAAGGCTAAGAACTGTACAGGAAGTAGAGATATACTTTCCAGGACTTAAAGCATTTATAGATTCCACAGAACAGGAGATTCCAAGACCTAAAAACAAGAAGAGGAAGAAAGAGTACTATTCTGGTAAAAAGAAAAGACATACTGTAAAGACACAATATATGGTCAATAAAGAAGGAAAGATACTGCATAAATCAAATCAGCACAAGAAAGGACGAAAGCATGACTATTCTGTCTACAAAGACGAACATCCAATAACACCACCACAGGTTAAAAACTATTTTGACCTTGGATACCATGGAATAGAAAATGACTTTCCTGATCTTAAAGCAATATTACCAGTAAAAAAGAAACGTAATATTGAACTCACCAAAACAGAAAAGAGATACAACAAAAGACATCGTAGACAGAGAGTAGTTGTAGAACACACTATCTGTAGAATAAAAAAATTTGGCATTATGGCAAGCAAATACAGAAATAGACTAAAGAGATATGACGGAATATCTGATATTGTTTCTGGTTTGGTTAACTATAGAATAATACACAGTAGTACTAGCAGATAATAACTGTAATTGAATTGCAATGAAAATATACTGTAGATTTTATCTAATTACGCAAAAGATCTA
>JAATVJ010000195.1 GCA_014523515.1 Nitrososphaerales archaeon TH1177
ATCGTGTATAGATGGTGCCATTCCTGTTTTTCTAATTATGTATTCTCTTTTCTTTTCGTCATCTGTTCCTTTCTTTGTAAATATTTCAACGATGTAAAAGGGTGCACTATCAGTTTTTTCCTGCTGTTGTAGCCTTGATAATAAATCATGCACTAAGTTAGGATCTACTTTTGGTAAATATGTCTGATATAATGTCTGCAACCCTTGATAAAACTTTCTGATTTCATTTAAAGCAGACATAGAAGTACTACTATGAGACATAGAAATATTATTATGATAATAGTATATGAGCATTTCGAAAATTTTGATTTTGTCCTTATTGTATAATATTTGAATTAAATTCTGATCAAAAAATTATAACTATTAAGATATAATTGAGAGTTTATGTTAGACAAAAAAAATAAGTATATATATAAAAATAATTTATTTATCAAATTTTATATGTTTGTTAATAAATATTAAAGAATAATTTACCCATGAAAAAAATATGGATTTTTGCAGGGTTAGTAATAGCTATTGCCATCGGTTTTTATACAATATCTCCACTTTTTATTAATAAGACTGTTGATGAACCTATTCCAGAAAATGTTGCTATTGATGCATATAATAAATTTGAAACCTTGAGTAATGAGGAGCGGTTACAGATTGCTGCTGAAATGACAGATAGAGAAAAAAATATTATCATGATAGGTGGTGAAAAGGTTAATAAAGAGATAAATGATGATCTCCCAAATCAATTTTCTAATTTAACAAATTCTCGTATTATTTCTGGAACATTTAAAGGTGTTGATGATGGTATACATAATGCCGAGGGGATAGCAAAAATTTTATTCCTAGAAGATGGAACTAAAGTTTTAAGATTTGAAGATTTTAAGTCTACCAATGGACCTGACTTAAGGGTTTATCTTGCTACTAATACTCAAGCCTCAGATTATATAGACTTAGGGCCATTAAAAGGAAACATTGGAAATCAAAATTATCAATTACCTCTAGATATTGATTTGTTAAAGTATAATAATGTACTTGTATGGTGTAGAGCTTTCTCAGTTTTATTTGGAAATGCTCAATTAACATAATTCCAAGATTAAATACTGTATTGTTTCATTTATGTATTAATAATATATATTAGCCATAATTAGATAGTGGATCGAGCATTTTTTATTAAATAGCCTAAATTTATACATAAATATAAAAAGTAATCAGTATACCTTATATTAAATTAATTCAATTTATTATACCATTATAAAAGTCACATAATGTCTATTCAAATATAAAAATCAAAGTGATTGCAGATTATATATTAAACCTTTATTTCTTCAAATATTATTTTATTTTTTTTCTTTAACCGTTTCATAAATCTAAAAAAATATTTCAGATAGATTGTGCTCTGAACATTATATCATGTATGTGTAATTATAGTTTTTAGCAGCTGTATAATTAATCATAAAATTTCGACATCTACAGTAATATCTATATAAAATACCTTTTTGGATAAGAACAAATAAATTCTAATCTATGAATATAGTACATATAAGTTACCTGATATTCTATATTTAATTTTAATATAGATTTTTGCCCTTTGATATGATATATAGTTTATTTTCTAATATTGCTTATTTAAATTAGATTAAAAAACTTCTAAATTTTGACTTTAACTCTTTTAATATATTTAGAAAATTTTTTTTTAATTTAGAATATTGCAAATCTCATTTTTCTTAGCTGCAGATAAGAGACTTTTTTCAGCCAGTTCCATATTTGACCTTCCCTCTCTACTGTAATAGTATAGGGGGAATAGGACCGAAACCTGTTTCCCCATTTCTATAGAAGGTCCATATTATTGACATTTATTAATTATAAGTCTATTAGAATAACTACTTTGGATTTAGAAATAACTTTAGCCATAATATTTATTATAATAAATTAAATTATATTATAGCTTCAAAAATTTTATGTTTTCATTCTTCTACTTTAACACAAATTTTCATGTTTTTAATTTATAATCAATTCTTCTGACAAATGGAGAGAATATACTTTTATAATATAATTATGATATGATGTAAATATACAATGAAAAAATTAGAAATTATAATTCCCCATGAACGATTAGAAAATGCTAATAATGTTTTAGAGAAATTTGGTGTCGGTGGAATGTCTTTCTATCATATCAATGGAAGAGGTAAAACTAAATGGAAACCAGTACCCGTTGGAAGAGGAGTAATTATGCATACTCCAACATATGGAAGTAGAACTAAAATAGAAGTTATTGTTGAGGATAGGTTATCTAATGATATAATTAATGAACTTATAAAACAACTGACTAGAGGATCAGTATCTGATGGCAAAATTTTTGTTTATGATGTTTATCAAGCTTATGATATTGGCAGTGGACAGAAAAATGAATTTGCTATATAATGAAACTACAAACCAACCATCAAATTATCTTATTTACTTGTTTTGATTATTCTCTTTGATCATTAACATCCTATAAAATTCTAATTGTTTAACGGTAATATTCAGATTCGAATCAGACAGTGTCCTGTCAAAAAATATAATGAACAATTGCTCCATCTTGCTGAAACA
>JAATVJ010000196.1 GCA_014523515.1 Nitrososphaerales archaeon TH1177
ACTAATGACGTAGATATGAATAACCTTGGATTTGTTTTGTTGAACCTATCTGGGATAGAAATTTTAGATAAAGATATGGATTCTCAGATCCAATCATCTACTACTCCTTTATCTTCTGACAAATATTCATAAACTTAGAAACAATATTGAGCTGGAATTAATGTATAACTATTATAATAGTTAAATATGATGACTCAAGATACAAGAATTAGCTACAATTTTGTATCTTTCTCAGTGGGATGTAAAACAAATTTGACTTAATTTTTGGTACCATCTTGTGAAATAAATTGAATGAAATAAAATAATCTTTATGAATTGCAGATTTATTGAATGTATTTCCAACCATAAACCTTAATAATAATAATCAGCTTTTGCTATCATTGTCAAATAATAAAATTACTAGAAATTATACTAGTAATATTTTTTTAGTCTTTTTTGCTAGTATCTTGGCTCTATCACTTTTTATGTTTTATATGCCTACTTCATATAGTCAAACAATAGAGTCTAATGATTTTTTACAAGAACAGTCGGAGCAACAACAAGCATGTGCTGAAGGTGAAGTATTCAATACAGATACACAGATGTGTGAACCAGCTGCAACAGTAGAAGAAGAACAACAACAAGAACCAGTAGAAGAACAAGCATGTGCTGAAGGTGAAGTATTCAATACAGATACATAGATGTGTGAACCAGCTGCAACAGTAGAAGAAGAACAACAACAAGTACCACCAGAAGAACTAGTACCACCAGAAGAAATACCACCAGCAGAAGAAAAACTTGTACCAGCAGAAAAACTAGAAGCACCAGCAAGAGAACTAGTAACAAAATCAGAAAAAGAATTACAAGCATTAGAAGGACAACAACAAGCACCAGTACAAGAAGGACAACAAACGGCAGGAAAAGTATATAAAAATTTTAAATCAGCAAAGTATCCTTGTGAGTGGGATTTAAATGGTGATGGAGTAAATGATGCTAAGGATGATCCTAAATTGTTTTGGGATGGAAAAATCCCTGTAAAATATGATGAGAAAGTAGTAGCATTACAGACATATTTGACTGACTTGGGATTTGATCGTGAATTAGAACCAGAAGGTATTGATGGAAAATTTGGTCCACATACCAAAAATGCGGTAATGGCATATCAACAAGATAGAGGTTTAATTGTTGACGGAATAGTTGGCCCTAACACTTGGCGTTTGCTTTGTGATGACATTTACTTCCTCTTAAAAGAAGACTAATTTAAGTAACTAAAATATTTTAATAAAACGTATCATTATCAAATGATAATGCCTAGTAAGCATTTGATTGTTGTAGTTATATCGTTTTTCATTATTGCGATAATTTATAGTTCATCTTTTACATTTAAAGTATTAGGAGATATAAAGAAAGGTAGTATAGACTGTACCAGAGTTGTACTCAAGTGCAGCCAATGATAGATTTTCCCTTGGTAGAAGAAAAAAAATTATAATTTTTCTGTTACTATTATTCAATATTTAGGCTCTGTAGAAACCATCTTGCAATAATCACATTTATCATTCTATGAACATTGTATGCAATACACCTAAACATTAGTTCTCTCCGTTGTGTTTTCAATAATCTAGATCTAACGTATTCACCAAATACTCTTTTGATGACTGATATTATGGTCTCACTCTTATTTCTTTGATTGTAAAGTAGTTTATTGTATCTGTATTTCATCTCCTTTCTATATCGTCCATGAGTCTTCCATATAGGTACATATTCATATCGTGGTGGAATAATAGAGAGTATGCATTTAAATGATCTCTTACGTATTGGTGATTAGATTCGATGTCATATCCTTTGTCTGCAACTACAATTGATATTGGTATTATAGAAAATATTTTAGATATAATTGGTTTAAAATCAATGTTATCATGTTTTGATGATCTCCTAACTTTGATATTGCAGATAATCTGTTTTAATACATCTGATCCAATAGAGATTTTAGTATATTTTCTTTTCTTCTGTTTTGTATCAATTATTTCACTATAGTATTGAGAACATGTCGTAATTTTAAATCCAGTAGCATCAATTCCAACAAAAGCATGAATGATATCTGATAAAACTATGAATGATTGAAGTACCTTTTCTAACAGTGAATTCTGTATTCTTTCAGTAAATTTCTGTAAAGTAGTATAATGTGGTATTCTTGATAGTTGTAAAAACATCTGTAAATAATAGGTTTCTTCTAACCAGTCTGTAAATCTACGATAACTCTTGTTTTCATATTGTCTTATAACAAGTAATGTTATGTGTTGCCATACTGTAAATACATGATTACTTTTTCTATGTAAGTATAGTGGTATTCTTGTTGAATGTACAAGAGTGTGAAATAATGATTTTGCTAGTTTAACATATCTTGTTTCTTTCAATAATATATTGTAAAATGTTGTTAGCTATGATGCTTTCTACAGAGCCTAACTATAAATAATTATATATATTACTATTGAACTAAATAATGATCTATAATTTTATTTATATTAACATATACAAATAAATAATATATTATCTATGCCTTTGCATAAAAGCCTGAACGTCGTTCATATATTTGTCCATTTTGCATAGCTTTATTTAGAAAGTTTTTGGCATCATCTTCTGAAAACCTTCCAGTTTGAATGAGTTCATTTATAAAGTTTCTTTCTTCTACATCACTTTTATCTTGTCCAGATAAAGCATTAAAAATTTCCATGAATAATTTTAATTTTGATATTTCGCTTTGAGGTTTACCATGCAAAACTCCAAGATCTACTCTTCCAGTATTAACATCTACTCCCGCCGTTTCTAGCATAGTTTGAATTAGATATATTGCACGTTCTGCATCATCCGAATCTACATAATCTTTTAATAATAATTTTGAGCGAGCGGTTGCTAATCTTACTAATCCTTCAAGTTGCCTTGGTGTAACAGTGATCATACCTTCTGATTCTACATTTCTCATTTTCATATAATAATCTCTTATTTTATCTATAGCTTCAACAGTTAACTTTGGTTCCATAGTTTTTGAATAAGCAAGGTATTTACTAAAGAGGTCAATATCAATAAGATATTGAGCAGTACTTTCTGAATCTCGATGTAATTCTAATATGTGACTAGCAACACGATGATCTTTTTCCTTTTCTGGTATATCTCTAATTACATAAATAATATCAAATCTTGTTAATAATGGTATTGGTAAGTTAACATTTTCTGTAATATTTTTAAAGGGATCATATTTGCCATATAAGGGATTTGCAGCTGCTAATATAGAAGTTCTTGCATTCAATGTAGCAACTATCCCTCCTTTTGCCACAGAACAAGTTTGCTGCTCCATAACCTCATGTAAAGCTGAACGATCTTCTGGTTTTATTTTGTCAAATTCATCTATACAAACTAAACCCTGGTCTCCTAGTACTACTGCACCTGCTTCCAACATCATAATACCAGATTTATCTCTTATTACTGCTGCAGTTAAACCTGCAGCAGTAGAACCTCTTCCAGAAGTATACAATCCTCTTGGAGCAATTTTGGCTGCAAATTTCAACATTTCTGATTTTGCAGTTCCAGGATCACCTACTAAAAGAACATTAATATCTCCTCTCCTAGCAGTTCCATAATCCAATCTTTTTGTTACTGATCCTACAATTAATAATAAAATTACTTCTTTAATTACTTCATGTCCATATACATGAGGAGCATAAGATGAAATTAGTATATCATATGCATTATTTTTGCGTGATAATGCAAAAATATGTTTTTCATCTTCACTATTTATTTCCAAACGTTCTATTGTTCTATTATCTTTATCCGCTGTCCTTCCACCTAGGTATTCAATATTATTTCCTTCCATTCGTAATCTAAATAGACTTGTTTTAAATTGTTGGGATAATTGTTCTTGTTCTATTCTTACAATTCCAGTTAATAAGATTCTATCACCTGGTCTGCATTGATCTACAAGATCTCCTATAATAGTTACCTCTAAATAATGTGGTAAGTGACCAGCAGGAAGATCTTCTGGAAGTTCTTGCAATCTTACCATTTGAAAATCAATGAAAATGCTGGTATCTGGATCCATTTCTAGTTCTTTTTCAGAACATTTTCCACATTTTAGAGGTTGTTTTAATACTAATCCTCGTAATTGAGCTTCTGTTATTTCACTACAATTAAGACACCTATAACCAATTTTTTTAGCTAATGGTTTTACTTCAGATGATCTAACAACCATTCCAGAAACTCCAACAAGTTTATTGATCACTTCAGCATTTATTTCACGTAAACTTTTTTGTACCGTATAATTTCCCATTCTGACCTTTATATTATTTTGAATCTCATTTGCATAATCTGGATGGATTTCATAGAGAACATTGAATATAGCTTTATTAAATGCATCAAACATTTCATCTGGTTCATTAGTAATTAATTTTGCCAACTCTGGCTTAAAAGTATCAAAATCTATATAATCAACAACAAGCGAGGTAGAATTGGCGGCCATCAAATTATTAATTCTATCAAAATATTTGTAATTCCCAGTTCGATCTTTGAAAGCACGTAAAAATTCCTCTAACTCATTAACCAATGCAGATTCAGTTTTTTGAAGTTCACTCAAGACTTATTTACTGCCCTTTGTTTAAATTCCGAAGAAGATTTATGGATAAAATTGTAAAGTTCTTTTTCTTCGACTGAAAGTTTCTTTTCTAAATCAACAGATAGCGAAGACGCAGCTGCTAATTTAACAATTTTTTCTATTCGAGAAGTTACAAATGAATTAAGTGAAACTAGAATAGATTCTTTTTCTTTATCTTTTAATCTTTTAATAAAATCATTAACACGAATGTAAAAGTCTAAATCAATGCCAGAAAGATCATGAGGTTTTGATATTCTTTCTCGGTTTAAAGATCGTGAAATATAAATTAGAACATCCATATCTTGAATTTCTATAGAATTATTTTCCTCCAAAATTTGAGCTAACCACCTAGGAATTGAACTTATTTCTCCTTCTTTTGCTTCAAGAGCCAGACCATCGATATGGATAGAGAAATTTTTTTTAAATGTAATTCGTATTTCTTCCATTAAGTATTTAATTTTATAAAATTGTTGAACAAAATCCATTTGTTTTTTAAAATGATCGTAGCGATCAAAATTATCACTATTATGAGCTATTATAACCTGGTCCAATCTATTTTATGATATTATTTCATTCAAGACTAATAATTCTTTTTAACAAATTAAATTTGAGTAATTAGTATAATTAATATCATTTTTATATTACTATTATTTTATTATATTCAATAAGATTAGATAGGGAAAAGAAGATATTAACTATGGAAATTTAGATACTCAAGTTAAAATGATCCAAAACACTATAAATACAAAACTTTCCAGTTTAATGTGGGTAGAAAAATATCGACCTAAAAGAATTGAAGAAATAGTTAACCAAAAAGATATTATAATTTCACTTAAAAATTTAGTTAAAAAGCCTAATGAAATACCACATTTATTATTTGCTGGGCCTGCCGGTGTGGGTAAGACTACTACAGCATTATGTTTATCAATGGAATTATTAGGAGAAGGATGGAAAAGAGATACTCTTGAACTTAATGCATCTGATGAAAGAGGAATAAAGATGGTTCGCGAAAGAGTAAAAGAATTTGCATCTGTAATTAAACTTCCAAGTGGGACCAATGAAAAAGGAGAATATAGTAATAAAGATGAGAAACCATATAGAATAATAATACTTGACGAAGCTGATGAAATGACATCAGAGGCACAAACTGCTTTAAGAAGAATAATTGAAGATAGTTCTAAAACTACTCGTTTTATTATTATATGTAATTATCTTTCTCAGATAATTGAGCCAATCCAAAGTAGATGTGCAATATTTCACTTTACTAGACTTGAAGAAGAAGACGTATTAAAATATTTAAGAATGATTTGTAAACAAGAAAATATAGATTTTCAGGAAGAAGCATTATCAAAGATTTATAAGTATACCGAAGGAGATTTGAGACATTCAATAAATATTCTTCAAACAGCATCAGGATATGGACAAGTTTCAACTAAAAATGTAACATCTGCTATGGGACTTTCGGGTAAAGCAAAAGTAGGAGAAATAATTAGATTAGCACTACTAGGTAAATTTAATGATGCCCGTACAAAACTTTTAGAATTATTATATGTTTATGGTTTATCTGAGACTGACTTTTTCAAATATACTTATCATGAAATTAAAGATATGGATATAAAAAATATTGATGAAGTTATGTCAATAATGGCCGAATATGATTATAGGCTTTCTGTTGGTGCACATTCCGAGATTCAATTAACTGCATTTCTTGCACAACTATGTAAAATTGGATCTGATATTAAATTAAAAAAATAATAGTAGCTAGAAAGAAATTCTATCTTTTTCGTAAATATAAGGATTACCTTGATAATGAAATTTATACCAAAAAAAAGTAAATTAGAAAGTTCTTCATTTTCTGCTGCAGTATGTATTGTTAGTGGGGGAATCGACTCTCTCTGTACTTCAGCTTATTTGAAAAAGCAGAAATTTGATCTATATATCATTACTTTTAGTTATGGTCAAAGATCAAATTTAGAGATTGAATATGCAAAGAAATTTGCTAAATATTTAGATTCAAAACAACACAAAATAGTAGATATATCATTTATGAAAGACATTTATGGAGAAACTAATGTTCTTACCGATAATAAACAAAAAATTCCTAAAAAATTTGAGTATAATATAATAGCTCCGATAAGAAATGCAATTTTCATTACTATAGCTACAGCTTGGGCAATGAATATAGGAGCAAAAATAATTGCATATGGAGCACATACTGGTGATAATAATTATCCTGATTGTAGACCAGAATTTACAAAATTAATAAGTAAAACTTTGAATCTTGGAGATATTGATGGAATAAGATTAGGTTTGAGAAAAAAGATTAATGTATGGTCGCCGGCTATAGATGGATTAGATAAATCAGAGCTAATAAGAATAGGTTATGAAATCATAGGAGATAAAATTTTTGAAACATGGAGTTGCTATTCAAATGGTATAGATACAAAAGATGGTAAAAAAATACATTGTGGAATTTGTGAATCGTGTATAAATAGAAGAAGGGCTTTTAGAAAGGTTAGCATAGATGACAAAACAGAATATGCCAATCAATGAAAAAAAAATACAACTAAGTGAAATATTTACAAGTATAGAAGGAGAAGGAATACTATTTGGAACTAAGACGATGTTTGTTAGAATGGCAGGCTGTCATTTAAAGTGTTATTGGTGTGATACTAGTTATGCTTTGGCGATGGATAGTGGAAATACCTATTCAATTACTGAAGTAAAAAAAATGATAAAAGATCAGTTGCGAAATAATACATATAAAATTAATTTTACAGGTGGAGAGCCATTAATTCAATATGAAGCAGTAAAGGATTTGGCAAAATTCATTAAGGAAGAATTAGGTTTAAGAACATATATTGAATCTTCTTGTTATGATGTTGATAGATTCAATAAAATTATTCCTTATATTGATATTTGCAAGGTAGAATTTAAAACAAAGGATTCACAGGCTGTTGATATTAAGCATTATAGATATCTATTAAACAATGAAATAGAATGTTTAAAAACTGCCATAGAGAATAAAAAAATTACGTTTATAAAAATTGTTGTATCTAATTCTACAACCTTTAAAGAATTTAAAGAATTGGTAGAAGTTATTTTTAACACTATAAAATCTGAGGAGTTAGCAGGATTTATAATACAGCCAACTAATAATATAAATGAACCAACTGTGGATAGATTGTTGCAGTTTTATGACCTTATTTATCCGAGATATAATGAAGTCCGTATAATTCCTCAGTTACATAAGATAATAGGAGTAAGATAAATTAAAAGATGAGAAAAAGTAGAGTACAAAAAACTGGAACGATAAATAAAAATAAAATTGAGAGATTAGTTAGACAACTTTTAGTTGAATTAGGAGAGAATCCTGATAGAGAAGGATTAGTAGAAACACCAAAACGTATTGCTGAGATGTATGAAGAAATTTTCTCTGGATATAGAATGAATGCAGAATTAGATGTTAGTTTTAATGAAGAAACTAATGCGATAATCGCTAGAGATATACAATTTTATAGTATGTGTGAACACCATATGCTTCCTTTCTTTGGAAGAATTCATATTGCTTATGTTCCAAATGGCAAAGTGTTTGGACTATCAAAATTAGTTAGATTAGTCGAGAAATACTCAAGAAGAATGCAAGTTCAAGAACGATTAACAACTGAAATTGCAAATGAAATATCTAAAAGAGATGTTACTGGAGTAATTGTTATAGCTGAAGGAGAACATCTTTGTATGAAAATGAGAGGAGTTAGAAATAATAGTTCAATAATGACTATAGCATATAGAGGAATATTTGAAGAAAAAGGAGTAAGAGAAAATGTTCTTAATTTAATTTATACACGACAAAATAATATAATTAATTTATAAAATAATCTAATTAATTCAAATTTTAAATATAATAAAATAAAAAAAGTTTTTTTATTTGTAATTATATCATAATTTTTATAATGATAAGGCTTATAATGAAGTAAATTTTCTATAGGTAAGAAGAATGGCTGAAGCGAACTTTAGGGTCCAGTCTCACAAATTTACTCAAGACAACATTCAAGCTACATTAGTTTGTTCAAAATGTGATGAGATATTTTCCAAGGAATTTTTATTAGATCTGGAAGGACAAACTATAGAATTTAAATGTCCTGTTTGTGGAGGTTTAGGAGAAGCTGATTTGCCGTATAAAACGGCAGAAGAAAGAGAAGAATTTGACGAGGATTTGGACGAAGTAGAGGAAGATTCATTTGATGAATTTGAAGAAGATTATTAAGATCATAATAATGCAGTAGTTTTACATTCGATATTTTTAATTCAAGATATGTAAATATATCAAAACTGTAAAAATGTTAATTCTATTCATTGAATTTATTTTTTCTCAATTAATTTTTGATATGTGTTATTTATTATAATAGATCTATTGCGTAATTAGCGACAATATAAAATATTACATATTTGATCTAAGATAAAAGAGAATAATATTATTATATTTATAAAATTTACAAAAATTGGTTATATTTTCAGAATATTTTGATTCCTTGCTAATTACGCAAAAGATCTAATAAAGAATTTATGGAAAAAAGGAAGGAATGAGGAGAATGAATACTAAACTTTACTATTCTTATACATGTTAAATTTTAGAATTGAGATTATTGTCTTGTACCACATTTTATGCAAAATTTAGAATCAACTCCAAGTTTATTACCGCATTCAATACAAAATTTTAATTCTAAATTTGTAGGAAAGTCTAAATTTTTAGAAGTTGATGATTCTGTTTTGTTAAACATATCAGTTATTGCTCCTGTAGGTTTGAAAGTTTCATCAATATCAGGAAAAAGATTAGAAAAATTAACAGATTTATTAGCTGATGTCTCGTTTTGATCTTCATTTTCTTCTTTTTTTGTTTGTAGAAAAAGTAAGATTCTTGGTACTTCCTCGCCATTATGTTCAACAATTTCGGATAACCAAAAAACAAATTTTTTCAGTGTCATTTCAGGCGTAGAAAAAGTCAGAGTATGTGTGGACATATATTCTTCGGCTGCTGACCTACCGTCAAATACTTTCATATAAATAAAAGGTTATAACTTGTTTTTAATTATTGCGAATTACCGCATTTACTACAAAATTTTGCTTTTGTTGGAATTGAGACTCCACAAACTATGCAATTTTTAAATGTTTTATCATCTTTTAAGGAATCTACATAGGATGAATTAGTTATATCGCGAGATGGTTTTTCTATTTCTATATCAACAGGTTTAAGAGATGGTTCTATTAATGATGAAGATTGTTGTTGACTATCACTAGCTTGAATACGGCTATTCTCTATACTACCAACTGAACCTCCTCCACCAATAAATCCGCCGATTCCAAAGCCTCCTGGAGAACCAATATTGGAGTGAGGTTCTGCAATACCACCAGTAGAATTCTTAATTAAACTTCCTTTATCGATTGCTGATTTTACTTCTAATATGACTTTAATAGCAAGAAAATTCATTGCAGAGCTTGCAATTAGATATTTTCCAATACTGGAGAAATATTCTTTATCATTCATTTTACCTTGTTTATAACGTTGTGTAGAATCAAGAAGCGTTTCATACTGATCTTGAGTATCAATAATTAATTGTTTTAATTTTTCAGTCAATCCACCGAGAGTATCAACCCCAAAAGAGGACATTATATAACGTAATGCTAGTTTGGGTTTAATAAAGTTTGAAAAAAAGAAAGATATTAAAAAATATAGTTAAATAATTTTTAAGCAAGATAAATTCAAAACAAAATATCTCTAAATGGTCAATATTCAAACATTCGTTAATGTTAAAAGATAAAATAAAGTTAAGGACCTTTTTTAATTTTGACAATATCACTATTTTCTGAAATAACAGGAGCATATTGGAATATTACATATCATTCTCTTTATCAAGTGGACAGTTTCCTTCAAACTGCACGTTTAATTATATATATACATATATTATCAAATATATTATCAGTTTAATTTTTTGTTTTTCTTATTGGGCTGATTATTGCATTTTTAAATGGTTACAAATGGCTATTTATATTATCAAGTATACAATTATCTGTAGCATAATTTGATTTACTATGGTATAATAGTTTTGGATTTGATAGTTTTCTTAATCCTTATCATGTCTTACTTTCATTCATTCCTATTCTTAGGTCATTGTAATAGTTAAGCAATTAAACAAAAAGAAATCAAATATAGATCAAATTATAGGATTAAATGTATTAATGGCTTTCAATTACCTTTTTTTATTAATATTTTCTCTCTCATCAGCTAAAGGTGAAAATATATCTTTTTAATTCTTTCACCCACAGAATTACCTTTTTAATATCAGCTATAGCAATACCGTCTCTATTGATATTTATAGCAAAGGCAGCTAAAAATATGAAATTATTAAAACCAACCAATTTCCATAAATATTGTATTTGTAACTTCATTTTTAATATTTGCCACATTTGCCAATAATTATGTAACCTATAAACTACTATTTTTATTAATTGATAAAATAATATC
>JAATVJ010000197.1 GCA_014523515.1 Nitrososphaerales archaeon TH1177
TAAGTTTTATTATAGGTACAATCGCTGCCTCAGTTTTTCCCGACCCTGTGGGTGCCACCAACAGAGAATCGTAATCTCTTACTATTACTTTTAAACCAAGAGTTTGAATTGATGTTAAAACCGGAAAACCAAATTTATTGAATTGATCTATAACAATTTTTTCAAGGTCCTCATGGTTCAAAGATGTAAAAGAAATACTATTATCGGGTAGTGGACGATTGTTTTTGTTTTTTCTTTTGTTTATCTGCATATGCTGATGCTGATGATGAATTTGACTTTTCATATACCATTACCGAAAATAATCCTATAATAAATAACACAACTGCGACAAATACATATTGATCGAAATTTGGGATTGATTCAAATGCCATATTTATCAATAGGATTCTGCTATTAATATACATTATTTGACTTAGCAATAAATAGAGCTTGCTAGTTGTAAGAAACATAGGACTGCAATGACTACTACTGCCACTACTAATACTAGTAATACCAAAAAAAAATTGGAGAATACTGAAAAAAAAGATTCAGATCATAATAATAACAATAATAATAAAATTGCCAATAATAAGAAGCAAACAACAACAAAAGCTGTTGCTCTTTTATCTGGAGGACTTGACAGTAACCTAGCTATAAGAATGGTGCAGGAACTAGGTGTGGAGGTTGAAGCAATAGCTGTAAAGACACCATTCTGTGACTTTGACTGTGGTAAAGGTTGTGGTCATCGTGTTCAAGAGGTTGCACTAGAACTTGGAATTAAGTTAAAGACAGTTTATTTTGGAGAAGAATATTTAAAAATGCTGAAAAATCCAAAATATGGCTATGGTTCAGGGATGAATCCATGTATAGATTGTAGAAGCATGATGTATAATGCAGCAAAAGAACATATGGAAAAAACAGGTGCAGATTTCATCATCACAGGAGAAGTTTTAGGACAGAGACCTATGAGTCAAAATGGCAATGCTTTGAAAATTATTGAAAATGAAACTCAAACAAATAGAAAGATTGTTAGACCCTTATCTTTCAGACATCTTCCTTTAACAGAAGCAGAGAGTAAAGGATTGATCAAGAGAGAAAAAATGGGAGATATAAAGGGAAGATCTAGGAAAGTTCAATTGCAATTAGCAAAAAAATTTGATATTTCTGATCCGCCGAATGCAGCAGGAGGATGTTTATTAACAGACCCGGCTTTTTCGATACGAATTCGAGATTTGTACGACCATACTAAAGAAGGAATTCCCGATATGAATGATATTGAATTGCTAAAGATTGGCCGACATTTCCGTCTTTCAAATAATACGAAATTAATAGTTGGAAGAAATAAAATAGAAAATGAAATTTTAGATTCTTTAAAACTGGATGATGATATTATTATTGAAGTAAGTAATTATGTAGGTCCAACATGTTTAGTGAGAACAAAAAATCGATCATCATCATCACTATCATCGTCGCTACCACCAACACCATCAGAGAAAGAAATTGAAATTGCAGCATCAACTGCATTAAGATATTCTGATTCACCTAAGGACAAATTGTCAAATGTAAGAATAAAAAGTGTAGGTCATGATGAAAAAGAAATACAAGTTTTTCCAATAGATAACCAAGTATTAGATAAATTAAGAATTTAATTTCTAATCTCAATATTTATTCTGCTTTTAAAAATACCTATGTATTTTTCCTCCTAAACCATTTACATACACGATATTTAAAAGGTAAAAGGAAAAAGAAATAAGAATCCACACTTAATGTATATGTAATAAGATTAAAGAGTTGAGAATTTACATATAAAATAAAATTGGCAATACTGTAACTATAATTTTAAATTTTATAATAAAAAAGAAAAGTACACTAGTAAACAATTTATCCAATTAATTAAACTAAATATATATTGAAAGGAAGAAATAATTGGTTTAGAAGACGATGGCTGGATTTTAGACAAGGACACAGCATATATCTTGTTTTTATCATGACATTTGCAAATTTTATAACTATACAATATAAATTAGTTTTAGAAAAAGTTCCCCTTGTTGATACATTAACAGGTGGAAGTATTTTTGGATTTGCAATATTTTTTGTAGCATTATATGTCCCAATAGGAATTTTGATAGGATATTGGCATAGAAAAAGTCAATGGAAAATTGAAGCTGAGGCTCTTTTCAAAGAGAACAGGATTGGTGCAATTATGTGGTTATTTGTTATAGATCTTATAGATGGAAAAGTTACCGAAAAAGAAAAGCAAGATATGAGAGAAATGTTGCAAAAAATAACAAAAGGAAAAGAAAAAGGAAAAACTAGTAATAAAGAAGATGAAAGTAGTGAAAAATAATATCTTTGTTTAACAATTATATACTAATGAGTATATATATTATTAATTTAATTTTAATTCATTTCTACAGCACAACATGAAAAATTGATTGTTTTGTATCAATGGTGCCCAGGAATTTTTTTCTTTTTATTGGAATTCTTTTTATTGTCGTTGTAGAGGGCTCTGTATGCTTTTTGTATATTGTTTCATATTGATGAATAAAATTATGAGGAGCATGTTTCCTTGGAGGATGATCATCATACCAATCAATATTAATAATATTTTTTTTAGATAATGTTATTAATTTTTTAATAATAGAATCGATTTCAGTTGGTAAAATATGCAAAAGAACTTCAGACAGGAGAACTAAATCATATTTTTTATCTAAATTCAAAGACTGAATATCAGACACCATAAAATCTAATTTGACTTTATTAGATAAATTTATAGAAGATAGATAAATTTTTGCATTTTCAATTTGATGAGGAGATATATCTATAGCTAAATATTCTGTAATATTATCATATTTAGTCAATAAAAGTTTTGTTATTCGACCAAATCCACAACCTAATTCTAGTACAGATTTAAATGAACCAGTAATACCATTCAAGTAGTCAATTAGGAATTGTTCCTGTAAACGCTTGTTATCATCATAGTGGAAATTTTTTTTATAAAATTTCCCACGCTCATGCCAATATTCAGATGGATCATAAGACAACTTATACATATAAAAAATTTAATTAAACTATAAATAGATTCCTCAAAATGAATTAAGATTATCATAGATTTGATTATAACGATTGTTTTTTTTACAAACATTTCAGCATTATATTCGTAGGACATTCAATTAAATATTTCATGTCATATGAAAGTACTTGAAGATTACAAGCGAGCTTCAAGTGCAATCTTAAACTTTTAAGTAATTGAGGATTTATTATTTTTATATCTATATAACAGATGTAAGTAATTCTATGAAGCTGGGTATAATTATTCCATTTTAATAACAAATAAAGTAGTATATTGGTGTGTATGATGTTTTTTGTTGTTGTAACTATCATCCAAGCAAGCCGACAAACTAGGGCATTTTCGATCTACATCTATTCTAATTGGCCCTTTTGTATTTGATTGGTTTGATTCAATGGTTACATAACAATAACTATAATAATAACAAGAACAAAACAAGACGTGGTAGACTCAATATTTATTTTCTTATTGTTATTTTTTGATGTTTTATAATATATATAATTCGATTAGACTCCAATAGAATATTGCATGAACATCTTCTTGCAATGAACCCCTTATAATAAAAAGATAATAATGAAAGGATGCAGGTGATACAGTTCAAGCAGACAAACATTGAACAGATAGACAGACGTCTTATCATGCTATCCATGAATATAAATAACAGAACTATTATGTTGGATTGAACTTTTTGTACATAAAAAAATTTGCTATCGTTTAAACCAAATCTATTACCATATATGTATATTATATCATATTCATATATTTGTGAATATAACTTACTTATTCATAACTCTGGTACGATCAGATACCAATAGGTTTATTCTCAAACCTACGAGTTGTGTTCATGGGTTTTTACATATTCCTTATAAGCAAGTAAGAGCAAGCCTGTCTTGTAAATCAATGGCTCAAAGTTATGTTGTCAACAACAACAATAGTAGTAGTAGTAACAACAACAAGGAAAACAACAAAGATAATGAAAACAATGATCTCATTGTTTTGGATTTACAAAAAAAGATAGCTTCTCTATACAAAGGGGTTTCGACCTCTACTATCTGTAAAGGAGATCTAAGATATTATGACTCTCTTTTCAGAAACATGTCTTGTGCAAATATACAAAATGCAAGTCTTCTTTACCAATTTTTGATAACAGAACGTAATGCTCAGAATCTAAAACTAAATACTATATTGACACATCTCAAAATCATATGTTTATTTAACAGATATTTGAAATACAAGGACTTTGAGAAAATTACCAAGATTGACATAACAGATTTCTTGAATTCTTTCAGGAAATCAGAATCTGATGATCCAGCTCGTAAATGGATGGGAACCTACAATATACGACAGATGATCTTGAGTAAATTCTTCAGATGTTTATACAATCAACATCTATACAATGAAGTAGACCAAAAAAATTGGACTACTCCACCATGCATGCAAGGAATAAAGCAATTCATAAGAAAAGAGAAATCTGCTTACAAACCTTCTGATATTTGGACCAATGAAGACAATGCACTCTTTTTAAAATATTGTCCACAAAAAAGAGACAAATGTTATCATGCAATGGCAAATGATACTTCTTGTCGTCCTCATGAACTTCTAAACCTAAAGATCAAAGATATAGTTTTCAAGATATCATCTTCAACTGGTATGCAGTATGCTGAAGTTCATATAGTAGAAAGCAAGACAAAGCCTAGGACTCTTCCTCTCATATTTTCTATACCATATGTCAAAGACTGGCTTGATTCACATCCTATGGGGAATAATCCCGATTCATTTTTGTTTGTATCTCTAGCAGATTCTAACTACGGAGAACAATTCAGCATAAATGCACTTAACAAGCAATACTCAGATTCATACAAGAAAAGATACTTCCCAAAACTACTCAAAAATTCAGGAATTCCAGAAGCAGACAAATCATATATCAGAAATTTGTTGACAAAACCATGGACACCTTATATTTTGAGACATTCTGCCTTGACGGCCAAATCCATGATATTGAAAGAATCTACCTTGAGAGATCATGCGGGTTGGTCCATGTCAAGTAAGATGCCACAAGTCTATATACACTACTACGGAAATGAATCTTCAAAATCGTTACTTCGAGAGTATGGGATTGAAGACTACAAAAATGAAAATGTAAATGTATTGAAATCAAAGTATTGTCCTAATTGTAATGAGCCAAACAAACCAGAAAGTAAATTCTGTTTCAAGTGCAAGATGGTTTTAACTTTTGATTCCTACAAGGAGACATTGGAAAGGGAGAAAGAAAAAGAATCAGAAATACAAACAATGAAACAACAAATAGAATTGTTAACAGAATCACAAAAAGAAATCTTGGAATGTCTTAAGTATCCAGAAAGACTAAGTTATATATTGAATGAAAAATAAATCCATTTTTTAAAATAGCAACGTTATTGAGATGTGTTCCTTAAATAAGGAGCATTTTATAAAGAATACTCCATAATATATTCTAATTTTTGATAAAAAGAATCAAATATTCAATGCCAATTCTAAAATATTACATTGTATAAATTATTATAGATATATTGATTTTCCATATTTCTCATTATCCAAGTCTTATTTGTGATCTTTTAATATGATAAATAACATTTTTCAAGCCAGTAATTGCAATTAAAGTTTATTGTAAAAAAATGATTGATTCTTTTACATAATATTAATATCCAAGTCTTAAATTACTTAATATTATTTGTAATTGTAGGAGCTATAAGTTTTATATGTTAAAAACCAAACAACAAAATGAAATAATTGAAGAAGATGAGAAATTTAATAATAATCTAACAACCATTGCAATCTCTAGAAAAAATCGTTTCATATTACAAAGAATGGGTGGCGCGGGAGAATCTTTTAATGACGTTCTTAATAGGCTATTAAAAAATCAAATGTTAGAGTCTGATTCTCGAGTGGGGACCCGGGACATACAGACTCTAACTAGGACTAATACCCCATCTGTTAAGAGGAGTTATTAGCATGAATAATGCCATAATCTCTGATATAAACAATTCTACTCCTAAAATATTTAAGCAGTTATGGACATTGGGTGATAAACATTTAGTAATAATTGATAAATCGATTGTAGAAAAGTTAGGAATCACCAAGAATTCTACTGTGTTCTTAGAGCAAGAGATAACGCATGACAACAATACCATCTTGATGAGAATCAAGAAATTCTAACAGGAGCTTAAAGATATTGACAAATAATAATACACATAATATTAACAAATTCTTTAACTATGAATCGAATAAAATTGAGAAATATATTGCAATCAATACTGAAAGAAAAAATATAACTAATAAATTTAATGGTGAATGGTCAGACTCTAAAATTGAAGATGGATTTATGCTAAATCTTAGTTCTTATGCTGAATCTATTATGTATGAATGTCATGATAATATTGAAAAAAGAGAGCTGTATGAATCATTAGTTATTTATCATCCATATCAAAAACAAGCTCGAGAAAATTTGTATAAGATAAATTTATCTGATAGACCAATCATATTTGAAATTTATCAATGCCATCTTCATCCAAAACTTCAAAAAGAATTATTTAAAATTAAACAAATCGATAATAACAGATATGAAAAGATTGTTACCAATTCAGTAAAACGTCTTTATGAATCTGAAAATTTTGAATATTTTCATACTAGTGGCATAAGAGGTAA
>JAATVJ010000198.1 GCA_014523515.1 Nitrososphaerales archaeon TH1177
AGAATAATATTGTTCTTTTAAACCAAAATAGTCCATATAATCTTCGGTTAAATCTTTTGAATCAACTTCATGATTTCCAAATACAATTTTAGTTTTATCTGCTATTGGTTCTATCAATTCTAACCAGCATTCAGCATCTCCGTTATACGACAAGTCACCAAGAGCTAAAACTAGCTCTGGATCTTGTTCTACTATATTATCAACTGTATCTTCTGTCTCACCAGTACAGTCCCAATCGCCTACGGCTACAATATTAAAAATTGACTTATTCTTTTTGTTATTAGAGTCATCATCTTCATCTTCTTTATTATCATCATTTTCATCCTCATCTTCTTCAATTGCATAAGAACTTTGTAAAAACATATCACCTTTGCCAATTGCCTTATTACTAGTAACACTTTTTTCAAAAAAATAAGTAATAAATGATATAGTAGAAAAAAATAGAATGACAACAAGTAAACTGACCATCAAATAGTTACTAAAATTCAAGTATATTGGTCTTGAGGGATTATACATTTTAATGTTTAAGATATTATCTCTTAGTAAAATATACTGAAAGAATAAACTATAAAATGAGAAATTGTTCATAATTTAAAAGATGTTAAAATTTTTATTTATTACAATTCTACAGCATTTCAACATTTCTAGTTGATATATAATATTATTAGTTTCTTCAATCTCTGTTCTTACTACTTTTTTGAGTTCATATTCTAATCTATCAATTTTAGCATCTAGTACATTGGGGCCAGTGGGATGTGAAACAAATTTGACTAAAAAGTGGATTTGCAATTTATTGATAAATGTGGACAATTATAGATGTTCCCAAGTTGGTAAAGTTAATGATAATATAAACGGAAAAACTAAGGATTATGAAGAATATAAAAAATTGGTTCAGATCGAGTCTATTTACATATTTGTCTTTCATTTATACATGTGAGTTATTATTATGACTCTTCAATCAAAAAATATTGTACAAAAAATTAAGAAACCAGTCATCCTATTATAAATCATATTAACTTAGCGAAAATTGAAAATGGTATTATAAAGATCTATATATATAATAAATGTAGTTAATACAATCTTGTAAAATGAGTAAATCTAATTTCAACAATAATATAAAATCCAATAATAAGCCAATGATTGTTACATTACCTAACGGACCACTATATTTAATTAATGATAGAGAGAAAAAAATTATAGGAAATCTTGAAAATTCAAAAGGTGAAAAACTATCAAATATTCAAGGAATAGCATTATGTAGATGCGGCGCTTCAAAAAATAAACCTTTTTGCGATGGTACCCACAGCATAATAGGATTTTCAAGTAAAAACAGTGAAGATAATGGCAATAAAAAAATCAATTCAAAAAGAAGAAAAAGTTATGTCGGTAAAAAAATAACAATTCATGACAATAGAAAGATATGTTCTCATGCAGCTGAATGCATAAATAATTTACCTTCAGTATTTCGTTTAAATCAAAGACCATGGATAGATCCAGATCAGGAAACAACAGCAACAGAAAAAATTATTGAAACAATAAAGAAATGCCCTTCTGGTGCATTGAGCTATTCTATTGATGGAATCGAATATAGAAACTATGATGGAAAACCATTGGTTAAAGTAAGCAAAGATGGACCTTACTTGGTTAGTGGGGGAATAGAACTGATACTAGGAGAAGTAGAATTTCCTGAAGATGTATCAAGAGAACATTATACACTTTGTAGATGTGGTGCCTCTAGCAATAAGCCATTTTGTGATGGTACTCACTCAACTATAAATTTCAAAGATGATAAAAATTAATTGAATATATAACTAACTTGCATCATTACTCATTTATATAACATAATCCTTAAATCTGAATTCAGAGGTTTTTTGAATTCATTATTTATGGTGTTCCATTTTAGCATATAAGGAAATATAATTTAATTATGTTGACAGAGAAATAAATTAAATTTTTCAATCCTTTTTGATTGAATTATACTTAGCAAGATTAACTTCCATAATCCATTCACACTGTATATTGACTTTATCATGATGTTTTACTACTGATTCATGATCTGGTGCATCCAACAAACAAAAACAAACATCATTCCTATCGTTATAAATCAAATTTATATGTTTGACTCCGAATTCATCTATTGGTGAATCTACTAATTCCTTAAGATGGTCTTCTTTGAACGGTATTTTATGAACATCTAAAAATATTGGCACATTATCTATGAAGTCTCATTATTATTTAAAATTATCTTATCAATATATAAATGCGAAAATTTCTATGTCTAAATTTTTATACAATTGAATTATAATTATATTGTATTGGAATCATTTGATAATCAGTTTTCGCCAGACTTAAGATATGAATACAATGATAGAAAAGCATTAAATCAAATGTATGAAATTATATTAGGAACTACTAAAACTCTGGAATCTATATTTGATCATAATTGGATTCATATTTTAGTTGAAAATTCTCATTTTTTTAATACCTTAGCTGATTTTAAAATTAAACAAAAAGGTATATCTGTCAGGTTTATTACAACTATTACGTCTGAAAATATATCTGATTGTACTAAACTAATGAAATTTGTTGAGCTAAGACATATTGATGCTATTATAGGTTATTTAGGATTATCTGATAGGAAGCAATTCTTTAACTATATACGACCTATTTCTAGAAAAGAAAATAATGAAGAAAACAATAGCAATTTACAATTAAATTTTATTCATATAACAAATGAAGATTTTATACAAATGCAATACTTTTTTTTTGAAAAACTTTGGGAATTATCTATTCCAGCAAATGAGAGAATCGCTGAAATTAAAAGAATAACGTTTGACAATAGCCTATTAAATACAAATATTAGAGACTTACATACGATAGAGGAAGTTATTTCTAAAGTTATTCAATCTGCGGTTAAAGAGATTCTATTATTCTTTCCAACAATTAATTCATTCTGGTTAATTGAAAAAAATAATGGAATTATAGAATTATTGGCAGAATCTATTAATAGATATATTAAAGTTAAAATTATAATTCATAACGATAGTGAAGATTCAAGTGCCAATAAACAAATTGATCAAAAAATAAAGGAAGTCAACAAAGTATTGGGAACATATGTTAATTATACAACAAAAAAGATAGATACTAAAAATATGTTCCTAATAGTAGATCAAGCAATTTCATTATCAATATCTATCAAAGATCATAATAAAAATATATTTAAAGATGCCATAGAAATGGCATATTTCTCTAATAATGATTTAAACATTTCGACTTTACTTGCATTTTTTGATAGTTTATGGATAATATCAGAAATTGATAAACAAAATATTATCAAACAAACATACTTTAAAATATTTAAAGAACCTCAACTTAGAGATGAATATTATAGACGTAAATGGCTTTTTGAAAATACAAAAAACAAATGAATTGGTTATTACTAGGAGAAGTGAAATTCTTTGATTTAGTAGGATTCACCTTATTAATATTTAGCTTTTATTATTAAAAACTCATACTGTTTTTAAAATATTTAGTAGACATATAACTAAACATATTCAAAAAAGGAATTAATATTGATAGTAGTACAAAAATGAGTTTAATGTAATAGTAAAATAGGAAATAATATTTAAGAATTACTTTTGAAATATTAGATTAAGTTATCTCATGCACATTTAGAATAGCATTAATTGACACAGTTAGTAAACCTGACTATATATGAGAGCAAATTAGTTATGGTAAAATTATTAAATAATAGTATGAATTTATGTTAGGCAGTATATTATTGTAAAAAATCGGAATAACAATGATCAATTAATTAATTAAAAAAAACATGATTATTACAATAAAAAATTCTATATCCTTTCTATTTTATCAACTAGATCATTCAGTAAATGAGTAAACGGATGATATGGATGTTTCAATACAGTTAAAAATTCTTTATTGTCGAATTGGATATCACAATAACATGGGATATTTCCAATTATTTCCATATCTACATCTCTTTTAAATTTGTCAGTAATATTCAATTGTTCGTTGATTATCAGTTCATAATTTGCTGCTGGAGAATATGAAGTTTCTTGAACTAAGTTTGGGGGATAACAATATCCAGCAGCTCTATTAAAAAGTAAATAACATTTTGTACCTATTTTTGTAAAAGCCGAGTAAATTTCATTAGCCATTTTTTTTGTACCTTCAATGTCAATACTATCCATTTTTAAAGATAGTAGAATTAAATCTGCTATTACTAATGAATTTATGGACCAATAGCGTATTCCAGGACTCGTATCTATAATTATGTAATCAATACTGTTTTGATAGGCCATTTCTTCTTTAATTAGAATAAATTTTCGCAGTAATTCTAGTTTTGAAGCTTGATTTCTTAATGCTCCATCTAATTTTGTTATCTCTTCCTTTGAGGAATTTGAGAATGAAACAAATAATTTCCCCCATTGGTTTTGAGAGTCTTTTGTAGAATGAAATTTTCTTATTCGATGAGTAAGATCATAAATAACATTTTCAAAATCTGCCGTATTAAATAGGTAATTATTGATCCAATAATTTGGGTTTTGATTAAAATAAGTTTGTAATGTTGGAGCATAAACGTCCATATCAATAAGTAAAACATTGTATCCTCTTTTTACTAATAAAACTGAAATATTAGAACTAATTGTAGATTTTCCTGTTCCACCTTTGTATGAATGAAAAGCTATACATTTTTTCATTGTTGTATCTTATATCCTGTCTAATAAGAATATATTTTTTTATACGTTTTGAGTAAAATAATATTAAATCATTTTGAAAAAAAATAGATTTTAAATATAGAATTTTTAACTTTTTTCGATTTGATAAATATGATAAATGAAAACAAACAAAATTAGATAGTTTACATTAATAATCAATTTTTTTTATAGAAATAATTTGTTAGTATGTTTATCTAACTTTAAATAAATCGTATGTAAATACAATAATATTGCCAATCCCAGGATATAAAGAATTACTTGGAAAAGATCATCATGAAGAAGGAGAGAATGACGATAATATTCTTTTTTTACTGATGGGCCCAGCTAGGTGTGGAAAAACTTTATATTGTAAAACATTCTTCCAATCCCATTTAAAAGCTGGTAGTAGTGGTATTTTTTTAAGTTCTACATTAACTAAAAGGCAATATCAAAATTTATTTACTGGAATATCTAATATCCTTAATTCTAATTCTTTTTTTATTAATCCTTTTTTGAGAGAACAAACTGATCCTAATGAATTTAACAACTCTGAATTAAATAATAGCTTATTTGATATAAAAAAAGAAATAGATAAAATTATTTTCTCCTTAAAACTAGAACAAAAAAATCAGCATATTGGTGAAAAAGACAAAGAAAATAGTTTGCCTTCTCTCCAACAAAAAAGAATATGTATGGTGATAGATTCTCTTTCACATCTTTTTAATATTTTTGATGAAAAAGATGTTTTACGATTTATTAATGCTTTGTCTTTTTCATTGAAAAATAACAATATACTTTCAATTTTTACAATAGATGACACAGTTGTTGAACGGTCTATAATAAACAAAATACTCCCCGTCTTTGATGGAGTTTTACAGATAAAATTAGATGAAAAAGAAGATGAAATAGTTAGACAAATCAAATTTTTGTCATTGACTGGATTTAGTTCAAATCATTCTTCATGGATAAAATTTGAATTGGATAAAAACTCTTTATTATCATTTCCAAATTCTTCGGCTCTTATTTGTAGTGTTTGTAAAGCATCAATAAAAACTAAACCTGTCTTTTACCTTGATATGGCTTTTCATGATAATCATTTAGAGTTGTATAAAAAATTAATAGGGATCTATGGAAACAGTGGGATATCTGATCTCGGACCTTCAAGTGTTATATATGCTAATTTCTTCTTTATCGATATCGTTGGACTTTCAAATCCAAGCTTATCTGTTAGAAAACAAATAGAAAAAATAGAATTTTTAAATAATTTTGTAATATCTAGTGAAATATTTCGAAAAAGTAGTGATAAAAAAATTCTCCCTACTGGTGATGGAATGGCAATAGGATTTACTTCCAATCCTGAAGCACCTCTAAACTTAAGTATGCAATTACATGCTAAATTAAAAAAACATAATATTGGTAAAGATGATGAATCCTCTTTAGCTGTTAGAATTGGAATTGCATCCGGTCCTGTTTTTATAGTTAATGATGCCAATAACAATCAAAATATTTGGGGACCTGGAATTATTTTTGCAAGAAGAGTAATGGATATAGGAGATAATAACCACATCTTAATTGATGGAGGTTTAGCTCAATCTTTGATAACATTAGATGATAAATACAAAGAAATCATCCATTATGTTGGTGATTATCAAATTAAACATGGTCAAATAATAAAATTATATTCTGCCTATAAGGAAAATTATTTTGGAAATAAAGATATTCCCGTAAAAATGAAATGTTTACCAATTTAAGTATTTTAAATTTATTTACTAGGTTATCTCTATAAATTTTTTTAGAAATTGCTATTTTGAACATTTATAAATTCTATTACAATCGCATAACATATTAAGTCAATTAGCCTTATGATGAATCCTCTAATTCGATCTTATAGTTTTCTATATTGGTTATGGAAATGAAATAGAAATATGATAGATAAATTTGTAATTTATTCGAGGCTTATCCTAAATTCTAATTTTGCTTTAATTCTTCGTTTATCTTGTTTATCAAATCTTCTGTTTTAATTGGTTTGCGTATAAAACATCCTCCATATAATTCTGGAAATTCTTTCCTTAATGTCTCAAAATATATTTCAAATGCAGTAATAAAACAGATCTTTATTTCAGTTCCATAAGTTGTTTTTTTTTGTAATTCTTGATGAAATTCAAAGCCACTCATCTCAGGCATTTTAATATCAATTAAGACTAAATCATATAATTCTGGTTTAAAAGAGGATAATGCTTCCAAGGGATTTGAAAATGTATCGACTATAAAACCATGATGTTCCAAACTTTTTTTGATAGTAAATAGAATATCGTGATCATCATCGACAAACAGAATTCGATAAGAAGGCTTCTTCTTTGTAGTCATCGTTTCTCTCATTGAAAAAATTTCTTTAGAAGTTCTATTCTTATTATTGTTTTCCTCTCTTTGCAATTGTCTTATACTCCTTGTGCTGCAGCATGATAAATAAGACTTGTTGTTAAGCAACCATCAAGTGCTGCAAATACATATTCAACGATTTGCACTATGATCTTCTCCTAATAATACTGGTGGTTCATCTTTTTCAAAGATAAATGATTGACTTCTTTTGAAATTCTGACATGCAACATAAAACTCGTTAATAGTTGTACTATTATGTCCACCCTTTATCCATTTACCTTTTGCTTTCAAATTAAATTTAACAATATCCGGTTTTTCCTTAATCACTTCAACTGTCTCAAAGAGCTTTGATACATTGACTCCATTTACAATTTGTTTTTCTTTTTCTTCTTGTTGTTGTTTATTTATTTGATTCATATAATGATATCATGATATCATAATATAAATGTTATGAAAAAGATAGCATGATATCAAAATAATAAAACATATATAACTTTTAGATATTAGATATTTTGCGTAATTAGATAAAATCTACACCGTATTCTCATTGCAATCGCTCAGAATTATCTCCTAGTACTGTGGATTATTCTATAATTAACCAAACCAGAAACAATATCAGACATTCTATCATACCGTTGCAATCTA
>JAATVJ010000199.1 GCA_014523515.1 Nitrososphaerales archaeon TH1177
TTTATAATTATTGTTTTCTTTTGTTACACCTATAGATAATTTTAATTCCAATCCTTTAACAAAATTTCTTTTTCCTTCAATTACAAAAGATCCTTTAGGAAGAAATTGTCCCGTTGGCGCTCCTTTTTTTACTTGATTAGGATATACCCAATATGCATCAGCACTAGATAAGCCATCTTTCCAAGCTCTACTAAAAGATACAGTAGCTAGGGCTCCTTCTAAAAGACTTTGACTATTTTGATGGATATCTTCCTCATTGATCCCAATATTTTTAATTAAAAAAAAAGGAGAACCATGAATTTCTGCATGAAAAACTACATCCATTTCAGTCATATGTTTCCTTATTATAGCTGAATTTGAGGAGGCATCTCTTCCTCCAATCACTAATAAACCCTCAGAAGTAATGAACCATCTATATCTTTCAAACCATTCCTTTGACTTTTGTTCTTTTAAATCAATTTTTTTTTCAGCAAGATTTGTTTTTCTTTTTAATTCAGCCATTTCATCTAATATTTTAAGTCTAGCCTTATCGATAGTTTCACTTCCTCTTTCCATTTCCTTTGCTCTTCCATAAAGAAGTGAAGATACTTTTCTCAAATTGTCATCAAATTGAATTAGTTCTTCTCCTATGACTAAATATTTTTTTCCCTTTTCCATTATTAGTTTGGATGAATGTTTATTCAAAAGATTATCCAATTCAATAGGATTAGATGAAGATATATTCATCAATTCAGCAGCAAGTTTTCTGATTGTGTTAGATTTTGCTAACACTTTTTGTTTAGCCTTCTCTTGTTCTGAGAGATCATGTTCTAGAATTGAAATTTTTTTATCAAGTTCTATAGTATGAAGTCTTTTTCCAATAGTAATTATATCATTGCATAGGACTTCATCTAATGCATCCATAAATGAATCCATTGGTTTTAAATTTGAATCTTTCATTATTTTTAATGGGAGATGCGATGCATCAAAAGGTACATTATTTGTATCTAAAATAACTATGGGCGAATGTTTATTTTCAGATATTACTTCTTCAACTACCTTTTTTGTATTTGTAAAAATTGATAGAAGGTTATCCCGAGTCAACTCTCTTATTTTTTTATTATTATTTGTATTTCCTCGAAAAAGTATCTCTTCTACAAATTTTTTTGGTAACGAGAGACTTCGCCCTAACCATTTAGAGATTTCCAAATTTCTTGTTTCGTTTTGATATTGTGATTCAAACTCTTCAACTGATATTTTAAAGATATCCAATCCCTTTGATGGTGGAGGAGAATATTTTAATCCGATATGTAATGTTCTATGTCGTACTTGTAGTGGATTAAGAATTGACAGTATTTTCATAGTTTCATCACAAATAATGATATTTCCTTGACCAAAGAATTCACAGATCAAATATCGAATTGTGCTATCTGGATGTTCAAATTTAAAAATTACTATTCTTTCAGAATCTAATTGTTCAACTGATATTATTCGAGATCTTTCAAGTTCTTTTTTTGCATTTCTAACTAAATCGTTTTCTTCGACTTGTTTAAATAACATTTTGGTGACCCACATACCTTTAGTAGAGATTATCAAAAGAATATCTCTTTCAGTAGAATGATGAAATTTTAATGCCAAAGAATCTTTTGTAATTCCATTGACTTGGCTCAAGTAATAGCCTCTAATAGTAATAAGCTTAGAATTTACATAATTAACAATATAACGTAACTCTATTGATGATAACTCCACTGCTAAATTAATTATATAGTAGCTAAATATTAACTACAATTTAATAATAGTAAAAATCAGACCGGAAAGAATTAAACTCCCTCTTATTTAATGAATTCCATTTGGAACCAACAGATAAAGTCTATTATGTAAGAGCATTATTAGGAATAATTGCAGGTGTCACTATAGCATTTATTATAGCTCCTAATACTAATCAAGGAACGGTAATAGGAATTGTTTTTATTATGGCTCTATTTTTTTATATTATTTCTTATTGGCTGTCAAAAAAAATTATCCCAAATGTATCAAAAGCTGAGAAAAGAAAATTTGTTACTAATGGTATTTTTCCATTTATTTTCTTGCTTCTCATGTTTATGATATTGGCATATACAGGCTTACATCAAAACCTTGCAATGTAGATAGAAGAATGTCTTGGAATAATAAAACACCAGGGATTCCTGATGAATTTTTCATAAAAAAGGAAGAAATACCAATAACCAAAGAAGAAGTTCGCTCAATAATAATAAGTAAACTTCGTCTAAATGAAAATTATTCAGTTATTGATATAGGGTGTGGAAGTGGCAGTATAACAGTAGAACTTTGTTTTCAATGTCGAAACGGAAAAGTATTTGGAATTGATTTGGACTCCAAAGCAATTGATTTAACAAAA
>JAATVJ010000200.1 GCA_014523515.1 Nitrososphaerales archaeon TH1177
AAGAAAATTTTTATTTGTTATTTTGTCAATTTCTTTTCCCATAATATACTGGAATATAACATCTCTGGTACTAATTTTTTAAATGGAACTCCTGAACCGTCATAAAATTTTGTAAACCATTCGTATAAATGAAGCCTAAGAGCCTGAATATAGACTAGTAGTCCTTCTATCATCATTACACCAAAATTGCCTAACATTGCCACTACAATTCCAACTGCAAAGTTACCTGTAGAAAGAAAGGATTCAACTCCGTTAATGACTGTTCCCATTAAAGCAACATGTACAAGTAGCATAATTCCAATTCTAGTATAACTAATTGTATTAGCAAATAATTCTACTAATCTAATTAACATAACTTCAATGACTGTCATAAATAATTCTTCATTTACATTTCCGTGAACTTTTAATTTCCCAAGTTTAACGCCCAAAGGAACTGCAATTATTTGTAATAATATAGTTATCATAAGTATCAAGAATGAAATCTTTGTAACTATTTCAACAGTAACCCATTCACCAGCAATATTGGAAAAGAAGGGAGCAGGATTTTGGTTGGTATACATTTCAAGAACTTTATAGTTAGCCCCTACTGCAGCTAACATAAGAGAAATAACTGCCAGATACATTATTAGAACAGGGAGACGATTAGTAAGTACTTCATATGTCTTGCCTTGTTTTATTCCTTTATATATTGCAAATGCAAAAGCACTGACTAGATGTATAATACCTATATTGATTGAAAAAGTAAGAATAGTAAGTACCGTCTCTTCTGAAAAATCTGCTGCATTTAATATTCCTATAAATCCTAATGATCTTAAAAATTCTCCACCTGGAACTTCAAGAATATGAAATCCAAAAGCCTCTCCCACTATCAAGCCTACAAATACTGCAGCTATTCCTGAAGCTAGAATCAAAGTACCCCATTTTTTTAAATTTCCCGTTCCACGAATTCTGAATGTCGCTCCAAGCAGAGCTAATAATGCACCTTGTCCTGCATCGGCAAACATCAACCCGTAAAATATAGGAAATATGAATGCAATCATTAAAGTTGGATCCACTTCATTGGATTTAGGTTGACCTTGGGTAAGTGTTATTGGTTCAAAAGATCTAAAATAAGGACCATTGGCAAATAAAGTAGGTTCTTGATTTTCTTTTGATTGTTGAGCCTCATAATCATGACCCTCTTCTTCTCCTTCTTTTTGATGAAAAACATCATGTATTTTATGCTCAAATATGGTTATCCATCTTTCATGTAGTTTCCTAAAACTATCAGCCATAACAGTTGGAATATATCCTTGAATAATTGCAAAATTCTTTAACCCTGCAGGTTTTCTAAACGTTTCTAAAATCTCACGTACAATTTGTGAAGATTCTCTCAAATAAAGAATTTTTGAAGTATTTTGTTTGCTTATTTTCAATATAGCAGAATCAATTTCTTTTTTCTTTGTAGTTAATTCCTTTATGCTTGTAGTCAAATGTTTAAATGCTTCATTTGGATTTTGAGAAAAAGTATTAGGTATAGTAATTTGTGAGATATCAAAACTACGTATTGCTTTTCCTATTTTATCAGCATCGTCATTATTACCAAAGATAAATAATGCAGAATTAGTATCATTTAGTTTCAATGTAAAAAGAGAAGCATTTGAAATAGAACGTTGAATCTCAGGTAAATCTTTAGTTTTAGTAATAAACATATTTTGATATAATAGTTTACTACTGTAAAGTTTGGATAAATCAATTTTTAAGCTTGAAACTACACTTAGAGTATCTTTTAATGTTTTATATTCATCAAGTTGTCTATTTATAGAGTCCCGTTCATCAATAATTTTTGAAGTTTCCGTTATCAGAGTCTTTGATTCATCTTCTAGTTTAGGTATTAACTGTTCAATTTCTGAGATTTGTAATTCTTTTTTATTCTTTGGTGGACCTTTAATAAGAGCATCCATAATTCCTATTTCTGTTTTAATCTCTAATTCACGTACGACTTCATCAATGCTTTGAAATAGTTTTTGTGAACGTAAATGTAGTTGATCTAAATGAGGATCAGAATATTCAGAATTAGAACTGATTGGATGAAACCACTCAAACTGTGTCAGTTTACTAGCAACTCTTGATGACTCAGTCCTAGGAAGAATTAAAGTAACCTTAGCAAGCTGCGCTAAGCCCATGTAAGAATTGGATAATAATACTACTTAAAATCTTTATCTATTCAAGTCTAGAATACAGAGATTGAAAGATTATTTTTAGAATTAGAATACCTATTAGCAAAATTAGAAAACACACAAAATTTCCAATTCATTATACTTATCCTTTACAGCTAACATGAAAAGAGTATTTTCATAAATAAGTAACCAATCCTTCACCCCCAGAACTGGTAATTTTCTAATTAAAATCTTACTATCAATCATCGTACGTAAATACGCAGTTTTGGGGATATCGGTCAAATTAAATAGTGAATTAGATATATCTATTCCAGGACTACCACCTTGAATATTTACCATGACTGTATTATTTTCTTTATTTCTTACCTTACAAGTAACGTAGCTTTGTCCAATTTCAAATTTTTCTAAATTTAGCATTGTCTTTAGAAAAGAATTTTTACTTGTAGGAATTTCAGATGATAGAGATTGAGAATATGCATCATAATATAAGTTCATAAAAATAAAGTATAATTACAATATTATAATAATTTCTGACAAGTTTAAATCATATTCTATCAGCTGAATGAATAAAAATCCATATTCTTTACAATATTCTTTTACTTTTTATATTAAAAGTTAATAATATTCTTATAAATTTTATTTTTTATCTTATTAAAGTAGGGATTATTAGTTTAATAAAACATAACTTTAAAAAAAAGGTCTTTTCATTAATAGCTGATACTAGGTTGTCGGAGAAAAATGATAATAGAAAAAAAACTAATTCTCAATTAATAAGGATTGAGGCCATTATAAGAGAAGAAAAAGTACATGATGTTATATTGGCATTAAATAAACGTGGAGTACCTGCAACATTTGCTGATTCAAAGGGAATAGGAACAGGAGAGAAATATCAAATAAGATATGGTAGACATGGAGATATTACTACAATGGCTTATTCCAATAGAAGAAACGTCGTGACAATAGTTGGTGAAGATAAATTAGACGAAATAGTGTCTGTAATAAAAGATTCTGCAGCAGTTGATAAAAAAGGCGGAGCTGGAGGAATTATTGTAATTTCTAAAGTAGATGAAATTATAACCATATAACATTGTAACATCGCATATTCTTTTTATTTTATTATAATTCTAATTAATTGAATATATATAAAATGTAAAAGAAAAAATTTTGAAAGATAATAATTAATTCTATTTTTCTGAATTATAATTTATAAAAATTATTATTATTATCATTATTATTATCACAATATAATATAATTAAAAAAATAAAAAAGATTAAAATTAATTATTAAAATAAGAAATTTCTAATATCCTTTTGTATATATTATCAAATATTCAAATAAAAGAAATACCTAAATTAGAAATAATCAATACCATTTATTCTAATCGTTTATCTAATAGTTCAACAAAGGTATTGAATGAATCTTTGGGAATGACAGCTCCACATGCTTTATCATGACCTCCTCCACTTCCTCCTAACTCTGATGCAATATCATTTACAGTTCTTCCTAAATGAATATCACAATCTTTAGATCCTCTAATAGAAATGATAAAAATTTCCTTTTCTTCTTTATATTTGTAAACCATTGCAATTTTTTTTTCTGACGTTCCCAGGATAAAATTAACTACTGTACTTGACGCCAAGTCTAGATTATTTTGTACTAAAGCTAAATTATTTTTAGTTTTAATCTCCTCTGATATGGAATTAATAGCGCTAGATATTTTTTTTGCATATTTTTCAGCTTCTAGAAATCCACCTTCAATTTCATGTGGAAATTTCATAGTAGACAAAACATTAACAATATTGTAAAGATAGTCTTCATTGTTTTGGTTAGAAGAAATCATGTAAGACATTGCTGTTGACTCCAGCATTAAAAACTGTCTATCATAGCGAGATATCAGAGATGATGCAATAGGCTTATTATCGAGATAATCAGTTAAGGCACCGGCTGCTGCGAAAAATGAGGCATTAGAAGAAAGTTTTTTTTTAAATCTTTTATAAACTTGAACGCTGGTACATTCTTCAGTGGAGTGAATTAGATTTACTCCTATTTTTTTTATTTCCTTCTTTGCTTCTGCTTCAAGATCATGATGATCAATATATGTCACTTTGTATCCTAAAGCAATCATTTTACCTAAATTTGAAATAAATCTATTTTGATTTTTTTTGTTTAGTCCAAGATCGCAAATAAATATTCTATTATATCCTTTTGTTACAGGCAATAGATTCTTAATCAATTTTTCAAGTTTATTTACAAGATTTGCATAATCTACTAAAATTGTAGACACTTTTTTAAAAACAGAATTTATTAATATAGCAGAAGATAAACCATCTACATCTTCTTTATGAGATATACATATCGTAATAGTCATGTTATACTACAATTAAATATTATTTTCTGTTTTATTCTTTTTAATTTTTTTTCTTCTAATTGTTAAAAGTGAAGAGACTAATACAGTTGCAGAGAAAAATCCGGAAATAGCAATCATAATCATAAATGGATCTACAATTTGTTCAGTTGCCATATAGAAATATCCAAAAAGTATTATATATATACTATTAAGATGATGTTAATCTTGATAAATGCTTGAAAATACAGATAAGATAAAACCTTTAAATATTACTATTCAAATCGAATAATATGTCAGATAATCAAAACAGCTCTGTTCCAAAAATTGTGGCATTAGAAGTTTTGGAAAAGAATGGTGTAGATGTAGAAAGACTAAAAGAATTAATTAGAAAAGGTGTAGGTGCTGAATTTACAACATATTACTATTATACAATCCTAAGAATGCATTGTACAGGTTTAGAAGGTGAAGGAATTAAGGAAATAGTAGAGGATGCTAGAATTGAAGATAGAAATCACTTTGAAGCAATGACTCCTAGATTATATGAATTAGGTGGAAGTTTACCAAGAGATATTAGAGAATTTGCTGATCAAGCTGGATGTCCTGATGCATATTTACCTGATAATTGGCAAGATATCAATTCAATTTTAAAAGTATTATTAGAGGCAGAACAATGTGCAATAAGATCATGGGGTGAAGTATGTGATATGACTGCAGGAAAAGACCCTAGAACCTATGACATAGCTCAAAAGATAATGGCAGAAGAAGTAGAACATGAGGCATGGTTTATTGAACTTTTATCAAAAAGACCTTCAGGTCACTTTAGAAGAAAGTTTGTAGGACAATCTCCACATACTGGCGCACAGGGTAGTTTAATTCACCTTTAAGTATTTTCTTAATCTTTAATTTTTTAAATTCTATGTTAGACTATAATTATTAATTAGAAATACGATACTTTATTATGCGCAATTTTTTTTATATTCATAGCAGAATGGGACGAAGAGTTGCTGAGATGATTATGATAGCTTCTGGGATAGGGATAGCAGTAAGTGCAGGTGCTATGAATATTACATCTATGGTTTATGGAGGATTAGCAATCTTGGGCTTAGGTGTAATTTCCTTCTTTTGGAATTAACTTTCATAAATAACAATAGAACATAAGTAAATCAAAAAGGTGCTTCCTAAAAGATTTGGATCCGGTTACAATTTTTGAAAGAATAAAAGATGCACAAGCCAATAACAAATCAATTACAGTATTGCACGACTTTTTTATTGATAGGATAATCAAAATTAACAATATAGATGAATTTTTTGTATGTATAAAAGAAAAAATAAAGTATGGTGGTGGAAGCATTAGAGGAATACCTACAACACAACTAGAAGGAGGAAATGCAGTAAATATCGCTTATTTTCTTGGAAAACTAGGATTTACTGTGAATTTATTCACAATAACTGATGATACAAGTCATATGGTTTTAAAATATTTTTTTCAAAATTTACCCAAAGTAAAATTACATTTGTCATATGGAAAACCAGGATATACAACATCACTAGAAGTTTATAACCACCTTGATTCTAATATAATGATTAGTGATGTAGGAGATAATTTAGATTTTGGTCCAGATAGATTAATTTCAGCTGATAATAAGGAAATATTAAATAATTCGGATGCTGTAATTCTTGTAAATTGGGCCAGCAATTTGAAAGGTACTGAACTTTTAAAATATGTATTTAAAAATTCATCTAAAGCTTTGCATTTTGTTGATCCTGCTGATATTCAAACACGGAGTAAAGAATTTTGTTTATTATTAAAAGATCAAAATACTTTGATAGATATACTAAGTATGAATGAAAATGAATGCAATTCTTTACTCTTTGAATTAAATCTCCAAAATTTAATTTTAAATAAAGAATATAATCAAGAAAATATAAAACTAGCTGTTAAAGAGTTAGCAAAAAAGTTAAGGGTATTTATTGATTTACATACACGATATGGTTCTGCTTGTTCTGATGGGAATAAGGTATTTTTTGCAGAAACCTTAAAAAATATCATTGTAAAAAATTTAACAGGAGCAGGAGATTCATGGGATGCCGCTGATATTATAGGACATATTATTGCACTGCCTCCACAGCAAAGGTTATTTTTTTCTAATGCTTTTGCTTCATTATATATATCATCTGATGATAGGAAATTAATATCATTGGAGAAATTTTTTGAATATTATTGTAAAATTTATAATAAAGATAAAAAATAGAAAAATAGAAAAATAGAAAAAGTATGCAAAATCAATAATAGTATTTCATGAGTATTTGCAAGATTGAAAAAAGAAAAATTAGATTATGTTATTATTTTGTAAGTGCTGTTTTTGTTACCAATTCTTCTATTTTTTTGTTAATATCTAAAGTCACTTTTAGTAAGTCAGGTGTCCACCCTCTCTTTCTGATAAATGTGGATAAGGCTTTTGTATCTTTGGGTAAACATGCACCTTCGAATGGTCTACCTGCAATGGTTCCATATTTACCTATACGTTTATCTAATGATACACCTAAACTTACAGCTCTATCATCTATACCTAATTCTTTACACAGCATCCCAATTTCATTAAAGAAGGATATTTTTAATGACAAGAAGCAATTGGCAGTATATTTTATCATCTCGGAAGCTTTAAAACTAGTAACAATAATTTTTTCTGTAAGAGGTTTGTACAAATCCTGTAATAATTTTGAACTGCCTTCAACATCTTCTCCTATGATTACTCTATCAGGAATAAAAAAATCTTCATATGCACTTTCTTGTCGTAGAAATTCTGGATTATAACAAACATCATAATCTTTACCTCTAACTTTCTTACATTCTTTATCCATATAATCAATTACTATTTCATCCATAGTACCTGGTAACATAGTACTTCTGAAAACGATTAAATTATATTTATTTGATTGATTTAGCGCCTCGGTTATTGAGGATAAAGCAGATTTAACTTGTGATAAATCTTGTTCATCGTTAGCACCTGTTGGTGTGTTAACACAAACAAAGGTAATATCAGTCTGCTGCAATGCGTCCTTGACGTTATGGGCAACCTTAAAGCTTTCTTTCTTTAACGTTTCCATTCTATTCTTAGAAATATCATAAAAAAGGACATCATGGCCTAATTTATGAAATCCTTTTCCGGTAGCAGAACCAACAACTCCGGATCCTATTATTGAAATTTTTACCATTATTTATCCACAAACCTCTTTTTATTAAAAAAAGTTGCAAATTAATATATAAGTGCTACTATCTCTTTTTCACATATAATGTTAGGAGTAATTCTTATAAATTATCTTCTATAAAATATTAATATTAATTTTAAATATAAAAAATAAACTAGAAAAATATAAGTAATGTGTATATTAATAGATTTTGCAAAAATAACTTTCGATTCATATATAAATTAGATAGACTAAATATAAAAATAACTAGATGTACCAATTGACAGATAGAAGAGCATCAGAGGAAATTACGCTTGTTTTTATCATCGCAGCCCTGTCTGTACTTCTGATTTTTTCTATAATTTTCGTTACTTTACCTGATTTTTTTAATAAAATCTCACTATTAGAACCAATTCAATCTCTAGTTTTAAAAATTTCTGAATTTTTTGGTTATGTGGCTATCAATTACTATCAATTGATATGGATATATCTACCCCTTGGAGCTATAGGTCTTTGGAGATGGAGTGTATGGATATTTAAAAAGTCTACTTCTTTTTTATATAAACCTAAAATTCCTTGTGATGACACACACCTTCATAAATACAGTATAATTACTCCAGTTTATAATGAAGATCCAAAAACTTTTGATCTAGCAATAAGATCATGGATTAAAAATGACCCTGATGAAATAATTGGAGTAATAGATCAAACTGATAGTCGATGTATTGAAATTTTTCAATCTCTTGCGAAAGACTATACATTTATGAAACTTATTATAGCTACGAAACTAGGTAAAAGGCCTGCATTAGCTGAAGGGATAAAAGAAGCAAGGAATAAAATTGTTGCTCTTGTAGATAGCGATACAATCTGGGCAGAAGATATTAAGAAATCAATACTCTCTCCTTTTGACGATCCGGTAATAGGTGGAGTTACAACGAGGCAACATCCTATTGAAAGAAAGACAATATGGCAAAAAATAACAGACATTTTTTGGGATATGAGAAATTATTATGATTTACCTGCTCAAACGGCAATGGGACAAGCTCTTTCATGTCTTTCCGGAAGAACTTCACTATATAGAAAAGACATTATAACTGAAGATCTTGATATTTTTCTTAATGAAATTGTATTAGGAAAAAAGAAAGAATCTGGAGAGGATAAATGTTTAACAAGGATCGTTCAAAGTAAAGGTTGGAAAACATATTATCAGAGCAATGCAGTGATTTATTCATATGCTTCTCCTGATTTTAAGACTTTTTGGAGTCAACGATTAAGATGGTCAAGGAATAGTCATAATTCGGATTTAATAAGTTTGTGGGACGGATGGGCATGGAAACATCCATTTTTAGCTTTTCATATAATTGATAGATTCATCTCCATCTTCACATTGTTTTTTGGACCAATATTCTTTGGTATAGCACTTTATCTAAACCACTATATTTTAGCTGTATCCATTTTACTTTTATGGATGACTGGTAGAGGAATTAAAATTTTACCGCATTTAAAAAGACATCCTAAAGACATTATACTTCTTCCAGTTTATGTAGTAATCAATTTTATGATTGCAATAATAAAACTATATGCCTTAGTAACAATCAGAGATCAGAAATGGATTAGATCTAAAAATAGAAAATCAGTTACCTCTACCGTTAAAAAGATAAAGAATTTTATATTAACTAGTGAAATAATTGGATGCCTAGTTTTTATTGTAATTTTCATAGTACGTTAATAACCATAAAAATACATTTTAAAATCAATATATCGGTATAGCTTTTATATTTCAAATATAATTTTACTATAGATGGGTAGAGTAAACAAAGGTATCAACTGTAGCATACAAGGATGTAGTGAACAAGCAGAAAGATCTATGAGTGAGAGTAAAGGTAGGATGGCTAATGACTTGGATATTTCCTCAACTAGTAAAAGAATCTATCTATGCAGAAATCATTATAAAGAATGGAAGAAAGCTACGAAAGAAGATCGGGAAACAGAAAGAGCAAGATGGAAATAGAAGAATCAATTTAAGGTAAAATAAGAAATGCGTTTATTACAATTACATACAGATTTCATAGAATATGAGCCAATTAATGAGGAACTTAATGATGCAGAAAAAGATATAGATAGAGCTAATATAAGATTAGAAAATTTAATAGTTGTATTTGTTTCGGTAGAAAAAGGGGATAATAAAAAAACGGTAGAAAAAGCTGTAGAAGAAATTAAAAATTATGCACAGAGTATAAAAAATGATAGATTACTAATTTATCCTTATGCCCATTTAAGTTCTGATTTGTCATCTCCAAAACATGCTTTTGAAATTATCAAAGAATTGGAAATAAATGCAAAAAAGATACTTAATGAGGTTAATAGAGCTCCTTTTGGCTGGACTAAGAGTTTCAATATAAAAGTAAAAGGTCATCCATTAGCAGAAAATTTTAAAATAATTTCAAATAAACAACTTTCTCCTGAAAAAAATAAAGATGATCTAAAACAAAATCAATATAATGTAGAATCAGTTTCATCTGCATTAAAATTAGAAGAAAAACAACAATCATCATGGTTTATTTTAGACACAAATGGAATATTAATTCCAATAGAAAGTTTTAAAATTGAAAAAAATAGTACTTTGAAAAAATTTTTAGAATATGAAACATCAAAAAGAAGAGCTGTTGATGAACAACCACCTCATGTAAACCTTATGAAGAAAATGGCTATTGCAGACTATGAACCTGCTTCTGATGCAGGCAATATGAGATATTATCCTAAGGGAAGATTAATGAAATCATTAATAGAACAATTTGTTACAAGAAAGGTTCTAGAATATGGCGGAATAGAAGTTGAAACACCTATAATGTATGATACAAAGCATCCAGCTATGAAAAGCTATTTCAACCGTTTTCCTGCTAGACAATATAATATATCGTCAGACAATAAACAATTATTTTTACGATTTGCAGCATGTTTTGGTCAATTTTTAATGGCTAAAGATTTTCACATTACATATAAAAATCTTCCATTGAAACTTTATGAATTAACGAGATATAGCTTTCGAAGAGAAAAAAGTGGAGAACTAGTAGGACTAAGAAGATTAAGGGCATTTAGTATGCCTGACTGTCATGCATTCTGTAAAGATATAGAACAAGCAAAAGATGAATGTTTAAAACGTTTTGATCTCTCAATTGATGTATTAAATGCATTCGATATAAAAATTCAAGATATAGAAATGGCAATAAGATTTACAGAAACATTTTATGATGAAAATAAAGAGTTTATTACTCAAATTTCGAGAAGATTTGGAAAACCAATTCTAGTTGAAATGTGGAAGAATAGATTTTTTTATTTTGTTTTAAAATGGGAATTTAATTATGTTGACAATATTGGAAAAGCAGCGGCATTATCAACAGACCAGATCGATGTAGAAAATGGAAAACGATATAATATAGAATATGTAGATGAACAAGGAAAAAGACATAATCCAATAATATTACATAATTCACCTAGTGGAGCTATAGAAAGAATTATTTATGTTATATTAGAAAAAGCTGCTAAAATAAAACAACAAGGAGAAAGACCTCAATTCCCTCTATGGCTATCACATACACAAGTTAGACTTTTACCTATAAAGAATGAACATTTGCAGTTTGTAGAAAAGATTGAAACTATTTTGTCTCAAAATCAAATAAGAACAGATATAGACGATAGACAAGAATCTCTTAGTAAAAGAATAAGAGAAGCAGAAACTGAATGGATTCCATATATATTAGTTATTGGAGACAAAGAAGCTGAATCTTCAACTTTGGTAATTAGGGATCGTAAAACAGGAAAACAAATTAATTCCAACCTAGAAGATTTAATAGAAGGTATAAAAAAGGAAACAAAAGATAAACCTTTCATGCCATTGAATTTGCCTAAGTATCTTTCAAAAAGACCACAAATAATGGTTTAATAAGACTATATCAATTTTTAATTTAATTTATTGAATTTATATATATATTATTATTATTTGATTATAAAGTATATCATATCATTATTTTGTTCCAATTACATTTATTTGACTTTCCTGTTGATTAAGATCAATGCTCTTAGTATTAAGAGAGAAATTTTGGCTGTTATTTCCATAAATTGTTTGATATGCAGTTTTTACTATATCAAAATAAGTAGTAGTTTCTATCTTCCCATCTGTTACATTGATTAAGTTAAAGTTTTGTACTTGATGAGAATCTACCCTCCATTGCCAAAATGCAGATCCCCATACATCAAGGTTCTTAAAAGCATCTACTAATATGTTGGCTTCAGTTTGATTAATACTGCTAAATGTTTCATTAATAAAGGTAACAATTTCACCCTCTTCATCGACAATTCTATCTCTCTGAACATTATTCCATTCTCCTACATATAATGGAACGTTTGCAAATTCAGCAGCTTGAACAAAAGTACTTAATCGTGATTCTTGATAGGGATTTTCTTGTGGAACTCCATAAACACTTATTTTAAATACTACATTGCTTGTATTTTGGGGCGCCATTTTTGCTAAATTCAGTGGAGTTAACTCAATGGGACTTTGCAAAGATACAGGAATATTCATGCTATATGCAATAGTTTTATCTGTATATTTTCTTAGAAAATCTGCCATAAATGTATTATACTTTCCTATTTTTTCCCATTGATTTTTATCATGAACTTGTGGTTCACTTAGAATTTCATAGCCAACGGTGCTTGTATGGTTATCCACAGCTTCTAAAACTTTTTTAAAAAATTCCGTTTGTAATGTCCATCCATCATTCGCATCTTTATCTCGAATATTCCGATCCCACCAATTTGACCACCATACTTTAGCAGTGGGATATTTCGTACCACCACCACTTCCATAAAAAAATGCAAAATCAGTTTCAAATAAAGAAAATGGAAAACCAGTACCTCGTTGCGGATTTAAATAAGAAGATGTATGAAATTGGTGATTATCGTATAAAACGTTAATATTATATTTATCGGCCAAATTTGCAACTGTCTTTAATTCTTCCATAAATTCTTCAGGATTTTTTACAAATGATTCCCAGAAAACTAAAAAGCGCACATGATTTAATCCATTATCAGATAGGATTTTAAAACTTTCTTCAAAATAGTTATCTGGAAGATCATAGTTTGTATCTCTAGCTTGAGCTGTTCTTGTATAAAATCCATGCATATCAACACCATTGTATGGTGGACCGCTCTTGGTGTTGGCATCGTTGTCAGTACTTCCATTTAACTGTTGTATAGGAAAAGAATAAAATCCGGTATTTGAAATTATTAAAGTAAAAAGGATAATAACGAGATATTTGGGAGTATTATTTTTTTTAAGAAAATTTAATTTCATGAATTATTATGATTTGTTATTTTCATATAAATGTGTTATATATTTTTCTTTCTAGAAATATTTTATAAGAAAAATAAAGATAATAACTACATTAATAATTTTATCGTCATTTATATAACACATGAATTTAATTTAGTAACGCAAGTGTTTAGTATCAAACATATTACAATTTTAGGCATCTTCTTATTTTCTTCTTTCTTAATTATTAATTTAGATAATATTATTATAGATATTTCATTTGCAACCGAAATTAAAAGTCAAATAACCAATATTTCTGAAACAGAAAATGAGATAAAAGTTTCTGAAACAGAAAATGAGATAAAGGAAAATAATTCCATAAATGAAGAAAAGAACCTATGTATGAGATATGAAAATATTACAAAAACCATCGTAATTTGTGATGGAGTAGTAGATATTCCTACCATTAATAACTTTTTTAATAATAGTAATATTCTTGAAATGTCAAGAGAAAAAGAATGGGTTTTGAAGTCAAATATTTTGATACTTGAAAATGGATCATTAAATATTAGTGGTCTGAATACCAATTTACTTAAAATAGATTCTGATTATTCCAATAATATTGCATACTCTATAATTTCAAGAGGAAATTTAATTATAGATAATACAAATATAACATCATGGAATTCAACAAATAATAATATTCCTGATTTTAGTACACCGGAAACCCCTAGAGCTTACATATGGACATTCTGGAATTCAGCAGGAAAAACAAATATTTCAAATTCTTTTTTGGGAAATTTAGGTTATAAAAGTCATTCGGGTACAACAGGAATAACATTATTTTCCGGTGATGGTAGTTTAGTTCAAAATAATACGATAAGTGGTAATTATTTTGGATTACATTTAGCAAATGAGATTTCCAATGTCACTATAATGAATAACAAAATATCAAAAAGTCAATTTGACGGCATTAATTTAGATTCAAAGACAAACAATATTAAGATAATAAACAATAGAATTTACGATAATAATCTACATGCCATAGTATGTAAAAAAGGCTGTAATAATATAGAAATAAAGAATAATATTTTAGAAAATAATATTGGTATTGGAATTCTATTAGAAAGAAATGCTAGCAAAAATTTTGTTCAAGTAAACAATTTACGATCGAACACAATGGGAATGATGATTTCTGAATCACTAGAAAATGACATAATAAGTAACAACTTTGATAAAAATGGTAATGGAATTTTTTTGAAAAATACAAAATACAATCTTATTGATTCTAATAATATAACAAATAGCAATAACTATGGGATAAATATTTACAATAATTCTACTAATAACATAATCCAAGGTAATATTATAAAAAAATCTATGAATAGTGGAATAAATATTGCAGATTATGGAACAAATAAAAATAAATTGATTAATAATAATATTGTTGAAGGGCCTAACTATGGATTAAAACTAGATAGAACCTCTAATAACATATTAGAGAATAACATAGTAGAAAAAAACCAAAACGATGATTTTTTTATAAGGCAGTCTAAAGATAACAAAATAATCAATTCCGTTTTTAACTATACAGCATTTTTGCTAAATGATAAAAAAAGCAACATCATAATAATCGATACAAAGAATAGGATTATTGATGGAAATAATATTACTAATACTGTGTATAGACAAAATAACACAATAATACTTAATTCAAATAACAATTTTACAAAATTAAAGACTACTGATATATTTGTAATCCCACAATCATCTTATGTAAATATCACAAAAATAAACTATGACTTAAAAAATAAAGAGTATAAGAGAATTGATTTAGTATATCCCGAATTAGGAATTGAGACAAAATTTATCCTGGGAGGATTTCAACCTGGAAATCAACTATTAGTTAAGGTAAATAAAGAGATAAAAGATCTAATAAGTATAGATAACAATAACAATAGTACAACAGAATTTACTTTGAAAAATGATCAATTATCATATAGAATGGAGTTTGAATTAACTACAATACCAATTTTAATTACTATAATAATTCTATCTATTTTAATCATAATATCTATCGGTATTTTCTTTTTAATAAGAAAAAAAAGGAAAAAACAGAAGGAAATAACCAATTAACATTTAACAATAAGAAATATTTTTGATTGATAAAGCATTAATAATTTTATTAAAATATTTTTTATAG
>JAATVJ010000201.1 GCA_014523515.1 Nitrososphaerales archaeon TH1177
AAGATGGAAGATTTGATATCATATTTAGAATTGAACAAATCGGTAAATGAGAATACAACATTATCGATATATAGGGATGGAGAGACTCTAGATAAACAGATTACTTTAAAGAGTAGACCTACAGCTCCTATAACAAATCAAACACAGAATTAATTTTTTAATTCTTTTTTTCTGTTTTATCAAATCTATAGTATTGATATCTTCTTTTATTCTGGCTTCTTAAAAGTTAACCTAGGCTAACATTTATTTAGTAATATAACTATATTTACATTATGAAAAAAATTCAATTTTTTTTGTATTTTCATCTTTATCTGTTTTCTTTATATTATTGATCATAGATATTCGAATTGGTCAGAACATAATATAGCAATCCCATTTTTAGTATTAGCAGGCATTATTATTTTCCTTTTAAGCCCAACTGGAGCAGCTTTTTTACATGGAGGTATTCCTTTGCCAAATATCACTATTGAAAAGGTTGAATTTCAGGAGTAATCTATTAGTGCATATATTAGAAATACGGGTCAAATTATACTAGCATTATCAGGCTGATATAAATGATAGAATTCATCCAGCTGCGGTCGAACCGAAAAAAGAATTAAAGAGATTTGAATCAGCAAAAATAATTATTCCGTTTTCATGGAATAGAGATGAACCATATAAGATAGGAATTACTACAGATGATGGCACAAGATTTAGTAAACTAGTCGAAGCAGCTGCTCCTACAATAGCACCTACCTATGAACAGTTATCACTCTTTGCCATTATTGGAACGTATGTAGGAATAATTCCTGTAATGATTGGCCTGTTATGATATCCATTTATCAAGAGATTAAATCAAAATAAATATAATTTTTTTCTAAGTCTTACTGCAGGATTGTTAGTATTTCTAGGAATTGATGCTTTGTTTGAGAGTAATGAGATAATTGTTACAAATGTTTCAGATCTCTTTAATGGACAGATGCTCATTATAATAGTGACAATAATAACTTTTCTTGGATTAACATTTGTCACAAAAAAACTAACAAAGAAATCAGAAGAGAAAAAACAGTCAGTAGAACAAGAAAAACATCATTCTTCAAAATCATTTTCAACTTCACTCTCTTCGACTTCTAAGAGCTCTCAATTAGAGATCATAAAACCATTAACACCATCAATGATGGTTGCAATAGGAATTGGATTACACAACTTTGGAGAAGGACTAGCAATTGGATCTACAATTTTAATTGGGGAAATAGCATTAAGTACTTTTTTAATTATAGGATTTACAATTCATAATACTACTGAAGGTTTAGCTATCGTTTCTCCATTAGCCAAAAGTCAAAAGAAGATAAATATTGGAAGATTGGTCATTTTAGGTTTAATTGCAGGAGCTCCCACCATTTTAGGAACATGGATAGGACGTTTTCTGTATTATCCTATTGCAACAGCTATCTTTATAGCCATAGGTGCAGGAGCTATATTTCAAGTGGTCTATCAAATATATTCTTGGTTTTCTTCCTCCTCATATTCGGCTGCAGGTAAAAAAAAGTATACGATGATGGGTATATTATAAGTGGTTTTTTGGTAGGTATGATAATGATGTATTTAACAGGATTGCTTATATAAAAATATGATGAGAGGATTTATTATTTGATTTTAACCAATTTGGCAGACCAAGCAACAAACAAAGACAAGAAAAAAAACAATAGGTTAGACTCTATTCGTAACGCAAATTTTTCTAATAAAGAGAAAGAAAGAACTCCTAGAATGGAAGATTATCTAGAGGTGATTTATGAATTAGTACAAAGCAAAGGATATGCCACAACGGTAGATATTTCTCAGTATCTTAATGTAAGTTCTCCTAGCGTTACTAAGATGGTACAAAGACTTGACGATGGAGAGATGCTTATTTACGAAAAATATAGAGGAATTAAATTAACTGATAAAGGAATTTCAATAGCTATTGGAATAAGAAATCGTCATGGACTTTTAGCTGAATTCTTTAAATTAATTGGAGTAGATGAAGAAACTGCTAACAAAGATGCAGAAGGTTTAGAACATCATTTGCATCCAGAAAGCATTAAGAAAATCGAGAAATTGGTAAAGATTATGAAAAATAATCCAAGATTATTAGTAGATGTTTAATGTTAAAGGAAAATATAATTGATATATATATAATTTATTGTTTCAATATTATTGATTATATTTGTGATTATAATTATTGATCATTTTCTTAAAATTACTGTATACCAACTTACACAATAGGAGAAGATTTATAATTTGCTTTTTTTGTTTAGGTATAATATTATTTTTGTCCAATTTTAAATCAATTATTTCTTTTGAGTAAACTCTTAACCATTCTTCGATCATAGATTCATTTACCTCAATATGAAATTGGATTCCTATTGCAGTGTTTATACGAAAAGCTTGGATATATGTATTGGATTTAGCTAAAATTATTGCAGAATCAGGGAGCTGAAAAGTATCTCCATGCCACTGAAAAACTTTATTTTTTAAAGTTGTAATCCCATTGAATATATCTCTAGTTCCACTTTCAGTAATTTCAATATCATACCAGCCTATTTCTTTTAGGTTTCCTGGATAAACCTTTCCACCCATAGCTTCTGCAATCAATTGAGAACCAAGACATATTCCCAATGTAGGTATCTTCATATCTACTGCTTTTTTAATTAATTTTTGTTGATCTTTCAAATAATCATAATTATCATAAACTGACATAGGACCTCCCAAAATAACAATGCCAGAATAAAAGGTAAGATCTGTGGGAATAAAATCCTTCTGAGAATTTAATAATGATACATTATAGCCATCAGACTCAAATAGTCTAGAAAGATTACCTAAATGTTCACAACCTATATTCTGAATAACCAAAATATTTTGAGACAAAGATGAAAATATAATTTTCG
>JAATVJ010000202.1 GCA_014523515.1 Nitrososphaerales archaeon TH1177
GCAATTTTTGGCATCAATTATTATATAATCGTCTAGTATATCTGCAGATTCAAAACTAGATTTAGTAACGTGATAATTAACAATAGACGATGAATTTATTAAGATAAAATTATTGTCATCATAATTTCCTAATCTTACTCTATTTCCATAATTTGGAATAGACTTTATATTTAATCTTATCTCTCCTATGGGATTATATGTATATCTTTCTAACTTATTGACAATGATGGAGAAATAAAACGGATAACCTGCCGTATGTTCGGCCATTTTATTTATTCCGTCATTCATAATAATGTCTATTTTCTTTATCGTGTCTCCAAATTTGAAAATAATATTGCTAGATTTAATGACTATTGCATTAATTTTTTCCTTTCTTCTTTTGGTTTCTTCTTCATTAAGATTATATCTATCCACCCAAGCAAGATAATCTAACGAAAGATCTTTCATAAATTCTGAACATGTCTTCTGATAATTTTTTATATCTTCTCTTTCAGCATTTATATTTTTAATAGACATAATTTAGTTATAGATTTAAAAAGTATTAGAGAATATAAATTATGTCGATATTTTTGGTTGAACGGATGTTTAGCAAAATTATGGAAGATTTAAAATTTAATTTTGATACTAATAGATCTTTTTTTGAAAAACATTTAAAAAAAAATCCAGGTTTAGTTTATTCAAAATTAAATGAAATAACACAATTTGTAGGATCAAGATATGGAATAGAATTGAGGATCCATTTTCCAGATCCAACTAAAATATATGTACTCGATTCTTATGGAAAAGAAAATATAGGTATTGTTGTAGATCGATTTAAAAAAAAATTTTCTCTTCCAAGAGAAATAATAAAATCAAAAGCAATAGAAACTATACGAGATGCAACTGCTTCTGATGCATATATGTATGAAGGTAAAGAAGGCGTGCGTATATCATTCAAACAAGGAAGAATAGAATTATTACCAGGTTCTATACATATTTGGTGTAGCTTAGATAATGAAATTGAAAATTACGTTAATTGGATATTTAATAATGTGTTAGTTATCTCCTAAAACTCAACTCTTAATATATAATTAATTGACCTTTATATTAGTACTTATTAATTCATATTTATATTTTAGCAATCCATCTACATTGTAAATCTCAGCTTTTACAGGTAATGGAAGAGTCTTTGAAATCCATATATTGCTATTTTTATTTTTTATATTATAATTGAGAATAAAAGTTTCTAATTCTCCTATACTTATATTCAAATTTTCTATTGAATTAATTTTGATAGGGATATTTGTTATTCCAGTATCTATAGAATCCCATTTTGCACCTATAACTAAAAATTTGGGTTCTCTTGTTATATCTCTTATTTGTAATATTGAAGATTCAATAATATCAAGATATTTTTGATTTTTTAGTGGTTTCTCTTTCATTATTAAATTTGATTTTGATAAATTGCCATGAAATGATGTAGAAATACTTTCATTAGATACAGTAAATTCAGTATTCCAATAATTTTGATTGTTTTTGAATAACATTTTTATTAAATAATTGCCATAATTGTTATTCTCATTTTCTATTGTTAAATTATATAATAATTCATCTCCTTCTTTAGTGTTAATTCCAGCAAACCACAAATCCTGAGTATCAGGAATTTTGATTGAGCGAGAGAGGTTATCAAATCCTCCATTTGAGGCTATTATAGCAATATTTACTATAATAGAAATAACAATTAAGGAACCAAAAACTAGAATAACTCTTTTTTTGCCAGACAAGACTAGCTATTATAGAAGATTAAGGATATTATTTATTTCTAAAAAAGGAGGAAAAAAGAATTTATTTTACTGGAACTTTAAATTCTACTTCTTCAATAAACATTCCTGTACCAACACCCTGAACGCTATTCACTTTAATTTTAACATTTGCTATGCCAGGTTGCTCAAATGTCATAGTATGGGATTTAGTTCCTTCTCGGGCTAATTGATTTTTCAAATCTATTATTGAGGTATTGTTTGCATCAGTTACTGTAAGATCATAGCTAGCTTGATTTAGTGGAAATTGATCTTTGTCCAATACATCTATAGTCAGTGTAGTTTCTTCTCCTACAGATATCGTAGCTGGATTCCAATCCAATTGAACATAGAAATCGCCTCTATCAGTTCTCTGTATTAATGGGGGAGTAACTTCCATTATTGAAGATAGAGGTGTCTCTGGTTCGCCTTTACCTGTCTCAGTTAAAATATACTGAAACTGTATTGGAGGTGTACCCGTTGTAACGTCAACATAGGTTTTAGCCATTACCGGATATGGAAATTCATTCAAAATATACATATTGCTAGATACAGATTTGTAATATTCTACCCTTGTAGTGTCTATAGGCTCTGGAAAGGCTGGAATGTTTAATTCTTGATGACCGACAGGTTTTATTTCAGATCCACCAATTGAAGCTATCTTCCCCCACGATCCAGCATTCATCGATTGACCTGGTTTGGGAACATAAGCAGCTAACCATTGCAATGAATTGGCATAAGCGCTCCTATATTTTCCCATTTCTTGTGGAATTTGAGAAGTACCTAAAGCTGTTAAATCTAACGGGCTAAGTATGAATGTTCCATTTAATACTTTCCCTTGGTCTTCTACATAAACGGGTGCTATCCAATTTCCTTTATCATCTTGTTCTTTGAAATAAATCATCATTGAAAATTCTCGACCACTATTGGTATCGAAATGGCTTATCGTATATTTCACATACATATCTTTAGTGACACCTTCTCCAACATACCAATTATTATCTTCTGCAAATGCTGTTGTCGTTAATTGTGTGTGCAATGCAAGAATAGCAGCAGTAGAAACCAAGAAGACAGCAATAACCAATACATTCAATTTTGATTGTCTATCTTTTATCATTAATTATATTATTAAAATAAGATTGATAAATGTTTTTTATTATATATCTTTTAATAATAATTGGCTCAATAGAAATAATGATATCTATACATTACAAAGACTTGACAATTGTTGTTTAAAAACATAATTTGTTTACTTTACTACTTCCTAATAAAAGATTGAAAAAAGATAATGATAATGAGACAAATTTGTATAATTAAAAGTGATATGACTTGTCAAAATGTTATTAAATTTTTTCCACATTAATACAAATTTTTTTTCTACTATTATGCTTTATAACATAATAGTGCTTTTGCTGCAATTCACTTGGAAAAATTTATTTAAAAATAAGATTTTAATCTAGAGAGATTATAGATTGAGATTTGGTTATTTTGAAAAAAGTGAATATACAATTTTACTTTAATTCTTCTGCAATAAAAGATGAAATAATATCCAATTTAAAGAAAATATATTGCAAAAAAATAGGCTAATAGAAAACAAAAAAGTGGAAAAATATGATTTAAGATATTTTTGATTTTTATGACAAAGAGCTTGCACGTTAGAATTTAGGATAGCCGATCAATGTATATCTAATTAATATTATAATGGATTTAATTATACAATTCATAATAAATATAATAATATAAATATAATGGTAAAGGATATTTAATAATGTGTAATTGTCCCTCTGTTCATTTTTATGAAGTTGATTTTAAATTGGCAGGAATGACTGTTGTTCCTACTCATAAAAATTGTGGAGATTCATTAAATGAAGAACAATTTTCAAAATTTGAAAAAGAGTTAATAAAATATTGGAGATTTGAAGAACCAGAATAATCTGACATTTGTCTTAATGTTATTAATATTTAGGCAAATTTATTAATGCCCTTTTCTTAAGAAAGTTAGGTGTCTTTGAATGACAAAAATGCTTAATGTAAATATTGATACAAATGGAATAGATCAACAAGAAGCGAGAGATTGGACAGCAGAATTAGCTAATGTCTATGCAGATATGGAAATTGAGGACGTTAATATTTCAGGAGACAAGATCTCTTTCAAAGCTGGATTTTCTGGTATGGATGATACAGCGCCAGATGACATTAAAATGAAAATTGACGAATATATTTCAATGAATGAAGCTTTTCAAGTAAAAAACATCTCAATTAAATAATCTTTTCCAAAGAATTACCTTTTTTTTAAGATTTGTAGTGCCAGGAAATTGCTTTAAAAAATACCGATTGAATATTACTCATCTTTAAATAGTAGTTTTTCGAAATAATATTTATTATGACTTGTAAAGGCATTTGCGTAAGACATAAAGCACAAAAACCTGTTGGATCTGGGAGATATGCTAGTGGACAAAAGCGTTGTCAGATATGCGAAATATTCATTAAATGGGATGGTTTATGGTGTCCATGTTGCGGATATAGATTAAGAAC
>JAATVJ010000203.1 GCA_014523515.1 Nitrososphaerales archaeon TH1177
CTAGTCTGACAGGATTATTTGGCACATTTTGATAGATTATATAACAAAGCTAAATCCATTTCTATATTTATGCTAAATGGATAGAACAATGTTGGTAAAAGATTAGAGACTTAACTTATATCAATTATTTTAACTGTAACAACTATGTTGACGATTCTAACTTTGACATTACAAAGTCTAAGTGTAGATGTTTTTAGTCAAACTCAAAAGATGCCAGATTTTCAATCTAATTCTAATATAGATAAAAGTGAAATAAAAGATAATACTCAAGGCGAACTTGCTACGAAAATTCAACTAGAACCACATGAAAACCAATTTCTTGATGATTATTATCAAGTTTCTGACTTTGCATTTGTGCTTAGTAATTCAAGTCAATTATGTCCTTCTGGTAATTGTGAGTATGAACTTGAAGGTGGAACTATGCAAGCCGAAAGAATTCCAGGTGAAAGATCGTTAGCAGGAAGAATAACTATTGATACAGGAGATTCCAAAAAAGCAATGGAATTACGTGCTTCTTGGAAGACAGTAGGAGAACTCTACAAAAATGATGCAAATATCAAAGTCATAAAAGGGATATTAGACTTGGGAACAAGTCAATTTAGTCCAGAAAATAAATACCAAATTAATGGCACACTTACAAAACATGGTGAGAATTACCTATTAGAAGTAAAAGGAATAAAGTAATTAATTGAGGTTATTGTTAAATAATTAGATAATGGAGAAGAATGAGAAATGACAATAAGAGTAATTGAAGTTTGGGATGCTCCAGATAGGACAGAAAGTCTATATCAAAGAATCAATGAAGTTATAAGAGATAATAGCATTACTAGAGAAGAGCTTATTGATATAAAATATTCTACCGTTTATATTCCAGATGATAAAAAAATAACCAGCCAGGCACTAATAATATTTGATAAAAAAGATAAGGAAAAAGAAGTTGTCATCACAGAATTAGATGTAGTTGATGATAAAGATGAATTGCTTAGGAAATAAGAAATGAGTTCTTCTACCACTATTAATCCAAAATAGTGTTCTTTGAATGTAATACTTAAATTTACTGGAATACCAAGTTAACTGAATATTAGGAACTATTACAAAAATGAGTATATTTGTCCAAATATAATTACGAAATCTATAACATCACTAACAATAGCAGCTAAACCAACTTCAACTTATCAAGAATGATGAGAGATAATGCAAAATAGACAATAAAAAAATAAATCTTTTTAAAGGTATTAACCTTTTTTATAATCAGAAAATAATTTATTGTTATGACAGTCATAAATATTTATAATATTATGATCCAATATTCCATATAAAAATATATAAAATTTGGTAGGAAAAAGATTATAAGATCTTTTTTGGTAGATTAGGAACTTATATCAAAAGTTGATTAGAGATTATTTTAATGATGTTATAAAGTTATACCAGTTAAGATAAATATACTTACACATCTCTAACTATGTAATTTATCATATTCAGATTGAATCTTTTTGTTCTGAAATATGATAGTCTTCTATTTCTTTAGGTCCATGTTTTTCGGATTTGACTTCTAATATATTACTTCTATCAGAACTTATTTCTTTAAAATGCGAAGATGTAAAAGGATCTTTATTATTACTCATAATATAATGATTGATTACAAATATATAACTATAGCCTTAATATAATACAAATTTGTAACTGATATAGAAATCAATGATTATTTTTTTTAGTATATATTTGATTATATTTTAATTATAACTTATATAATATAATAACTGTATTTTAAAAATAAAGCTGCTTCCATGATTAATTGTTTAGAATAATTACTATTACTATATTTGGATAATGACAATAAGCATTATTATTTCATTTGAATCTGCCTTATAGCTTAGCTCACTATTCCTAATACATTTTGCTAGCTACAGTTTTCTCTCTACTATCATATAATTATAAAGTAAATATTATTACTAAAGTTAATTTCATATTATTATTATTATAACTATTTAATGCATTTAGTAATCATTTTTTTATTTAGGGGATTATCTATTCAAAGATATAAAGCGTTGTCTGTATATATATATATTTGATAATTGAATAAAAAAATTAAGATCATTAATACCAGAATTATTAATAAACTTCTCAATAATTTTTACAAGAAATATAGAGATACTATTCTAATAAATAAGAATTTACTGATTGCTGGTATTATTGGATTTTTAGCTAGTGCTGTCATAGCTGAATTATATTCAACATATTCTCCTAGTACTGTATTAACGTCTACAATAACAGTGTTGGTAGGATTCATAATTTATAAGATTTCATTTATAGTTCTTTTTCATATCGATAACAAACGAAAATATACTAATAGATTTAGTAGTCAGATTAATTTCAATATTCTAAAACAAATAATAAAAAAGATGATATTTGCATGGTCTATATTTGATATTATTAATAATGTATCACGATGGATAATCCTGTATGAATTATTATTAATAGGATTCAGACCTTTTGAAGCAGCAATATTATCTTCTATAGCTGCTTCTTCTCTATCATATTTATCAATCAATATAATTTTAAGACGTACCAAAATTTTTTCATAACTACTAAAAAAAGAAGATGTATAAAAATAAGAATAATATTTAATATAGATATGGATACACTGGATTAATACCGATAGCAGTTCTAAAATAAGAGTCTAACATTATAGTAACTATGATAATATTTAAATTTATTTAGCATATAAAATAATAACAAAAAGATAAAACTTGAATTAAAGAGATTATTCAAAGAAATGAAAAAATAAAAAAGTTTTCAAGAACTTCATTTTTGTTTACTGGGATCATAGAGAATTTTATTCTTATTTGCGGCAACTTTATCCATTACTGGTTCTCTGTCATTAAGTGTTATTTTCATAGATGTTTCTTCACTTACTGTAGTATTGCCAGAAAATGATGGACTATGATCTTGTTGGTTTCTATCTTTTAATTCATTCTCTATCAAATTTTTTATTTGGCTTGCAGTAACAATCACTGTTTCTGGTTCTTTTTTGGAATTAGTTTTTAATTTTTGTTTAGTTGATATTGAAGAAGAAGATTGTTGTTGTTTTTTCTTTGTTGTTCCAATTGATTTATTTTGAACTGATTTTTTTATTTTCTTTGTTATTGATTTTGCTACATCCCTTGCCATTGGAAAAGAAACACCTGATCTACTTACAGTTTTGGTTAACCTGTCTGTATTAAATTTCTCTTCTCTTCCACTTGATCTTTGTAAAAGTATTTCTTTTTTATTTTTTACTGAATTCAATTTATTGGTTTTTTTGGGTTTGGGTTTATTCGAAATTTTAGAATTTAAATTAGATCTATTTTTTTTTAATACTTTTTTCTTTTCAGTTTTGGTATCATTTTTAATTTTTTTTTCTTTACTGGTTTGTTTAGATGTTTTTTTTATCATCTTATATTATTACTATGAATAATAATCAATACCAATTTAAGTATTTAAGATTCATTATTTATCTCAATCCAACTCTTGATATCTTATCTTGTAGAAGAAAATAATTTGCTGAATAAAAAAGATGTTATTGTAGCAGATAATGTTTTCATACAGAAAAACGAAATAAAAGATCATTTAGATTATGTAAAATTCTGAGAGATACAATAGTTATACAACAGAAAATATTTTAGAATTTACCAAAAATGTTAAAGATGCTCTGAAAGTCAGTATAATAGCTAATTTGAACTAGCAAGTTGCTTGAATTTTAGTTCTTTTTAACAATAGGATTCATCTACATATATCAGTAGATGTTCGGGAGTAGAATCTTCCAGGTAGTAGGGTTCTACTGCTACTACCTTGTCGTATTTAGCTTTTATTATTAGAAACTTATCTAAATCTATAAAAATAAATATAATAAAAAAATTGTTATTGTAGAATTAAGCAAATCAAAAAGAATTATTTTACTAAAATAATATGGAAACTTTTCTGCTATTCTAGTGAAGTTTAGTTAACGATATTTTTATCTATGTCTCTTGTATTTATAATGCATAATGCCAATAGTAACAGTATCAATGTATAGTGGTAGAACACAGAGAGAAAAAGATAGACTTGCAGAAGCAATGACGGAAGATATATCTAATATATTAAACGTAAAGAAAGAAGAGGTAATCATAGTATTTCAAGA
>JAATVJ010000204.1 GCA_014523515.1 Nitrososphaerales archaeon TH1177
ACAGAACTTGTGTATTGGTTCAATACAGAACCATAACCAGTATTGTTGGCTACCAATTTGAATAATTGTTTCATCTATAATGAAGGCTGTTACTCTTTTTCCTTTTGTAGATTTGGCATGAACCAAATCTTTGAATCCAATTCCATACAGAAACATGACTTCTTTGTTTATCTTTAAATGGTTCCAATGCTTGGGAAGTATTTCTTAAACTCAAACCACTAAGAAAATACAAATACAGAGAATACATTACTATAATTGAGGATGTTTTATTTCTTTCAAATTTAATTTTCATATAATAAATAGAATGTTCTTAGCTATAGCTTTTACTGCTAAGTTAACAGAGCCTGTAATTGAGATCAGTAAACTTGTTTTTATATTTTTAGTAACTTATTTGTTGAAGTATCGTCAGATCATTTCTAAAAAGATATTAAAAAATAAGAAAGGGAAATGAGCTGAATTTGAATTTGTCAGATAGGGGAATTCACATACCTTGTATTTAGCTTTTTGTTGAAATCAGAAGCCTTCATTAGAATAGATGATTGTAATGTAATGATTGAAACCATCCTTCTGTTCATGGGATTAAAAAAAAGATATGAAGTATTGATCCTTTATCCTCTGGAACAATTAAAATAAGTTGATATTATCAAGAAGATGAAGATTAATACAACAATTAGTAAATATATATAGAATTTTCCATTATTACTATAAAAATCTATATAGATAAAAGTAAAAAGATTAAGATCATACAGATTTTTGTTTAGATTATTAAACTATAGTAAATCTTAACGTGATAAATATAGATAATTTTACGATATCTTTAAATTGCTGCCTCCTGTAGCAAAATCCACAAAATTAAGGAATGGATTCTGAATAAATATTGGAACAACTGATAGAACTTTTAGTTCTATTGGGAGGAACATTAGTTCTAGCCACTTTTTTTGGAACTTATTTAGCTAGAATGATTTCCTATGAAAATAGACCAATAGAAAAGACTCTTGCAATAGTAGAAAATAAGTTTTATCGTCTAATCGGAATAGATGTAAGCAGGCAAATGAGCTGGAAAGAATACTTTTCTGCTCTTTTCATAACAAACATAATAGTAGTAGTTGTCATAATTCTGATACTAGTTTTTCAAAATTATTTACCTTTTTCAAATAACGTTGAAGGATTTTCACTAGATTTAGCAGTTCATACAGCAATATCGTTTATTACTGGTACTAATCTGCAACATTACGCAGGTGACCAACAACTATCAAATTTATCGCAAATGCTAGCTATAACTTTCACTATGTTTGTTGCACCAGCATCAGGTATTGCTACTGCTTTCGCTTTTATACGCTCTTTTATAAGAAAAAATTTTGGATTGGGTAATTTTTACATGGATTTCATACGAGTCATTTTAACTTTATTGTTACCTGTATCCTTTATTTCAGCTTTAATCTTGATGATGATTGGAGTTCCACAGACATTGGATTCATCAATAACAATTACTCCATTGGAATCAGCACTTTATAATGGCAATAATACAACCATAACAGAAACAACAGCAACTGTAGGACCAATAGCGTCTCTTGAGTCGATAAAGTTATTGGGTAACAATGGTGGTGGTTTTTTTGGTTCTAATTCTGCTCATGCTTTTGAAAATCCTACTGGATTATCAAATTTGTATGAAATGTTTCTGATGTTAATAATTCCACTTTCGTTTCCAATAGCATATGCTAAATTAATGGGATTGGGTAGAGGATTATCTATTCTTGTAACAATGTTGATCGGATTTGGTGTTCTATTGTCATTCTCTTTGACTAGTGAAAATGGTCCTCTTTTATTAGAAACTAGATTTGGCAGTTTTGGAAGTGCCTTATTTGATACTACATCTTTAGGTACAAATAGTGGTGCAGTCAATTCCTCATTAGCTGGAATGTCTTCAAATGCTGTTACTTCATTTTTCTTAGCAATGTTTGTTCAGGCTATTCCTGGTGCAGTAGGAACTGGAATGATGACTATGATAATATATGTACTTTTAACTCTTTTTATTGTTGGCTTAATGGTAGGAAAATCTCCAGAGTTTATGAGCATGAAAATTAGCCCACGAGATATTAAATTAGCTGTATTTATCTTCTTGCTTCATCCAGCCAATATATTGATTCCTACTGTTATTGCATTTACAACAGGAAATGCTCAGGCAATTGTAGGAGAACAAGTAACTGCAATGGGATTTACTCAAACACTATATGAGTATACTTCTGCTGCAGCTAACAACGGTTCAGACTATTTTGGGACAGCAGCAGATACTCCATTCTGGAACTGGTCTACTGCTATTGTAATGTTTCTTGGTCGATATGTACCAATAGGACTAATGTTAGCTATAGCTGGCTCATTTACATTAAAGGATAGAAAAGAAGTAATAGAACCAATCAAAACTAAGGGACCTTTATTTATCTCTATATTAGTTGTCATGACATTTCTGTTAACAGCATTATCGTTCTTTCCTTTTCTGATAATGGGACCTATTTCAATTTAAATAAAAAATGTGATAGAAAATGGTAAATAAGAAAAATAAACAAAATAATAATAATAACAATAACAAGAGGAATGAAAATAATAAAACATTTTTTAATAGACTAGCTAATACTATGAACAAAGCAATATTAGTAGAGTCTTTAAAGAAACTTAATCCTCAATACCTTGCAAAAAATAATCCTGTTATGTTTACTGTAGAGTTAGGATTTTTTGTAGTTTTTTCAATTGCAATATTTCCTCACATATCAGAAACATTTGTTAACCAAAACCAAATATTCTATATTGAGACTGCAATAATACTGATACTTACTGTATGGTTTGCAACATTTTCGGAGTCTTTATCTGAATCACAAGCAAAGGCAAGAGTTGATTCTCTGCGAAATTTGGAGAAGGAAGTCTCTACTCACAAAGTAGTTCATGGAAAAGAGGTCATTGTTACATCCTCAAACCTAAAACCAGGTGATGAAGTACGAGTATATGCAGGAGAATTTATACCCAGAGATGGATTAGTTATAGAAGGTAAAACATTTGTCGATGAGTCCATGATGACTGGAGAGACTAATCCAATTTTCAAAGAAAAAGATGACCATGTAATAGGTGGAACTAGAGTTACAACAGATAATATAATAGTTGAGATAACAGCTGAAGCTGGAAAAAGTTATCTTGACCAAATGGTTGGTATGATACAGAATGCAACAAGACCGAAAACTCAAAATGAAATTGCTTTAACTATTTTGTTAGCAGGATTATCAATCATTTTCATCACAGTAATAGGAACACTACTATTTTTAGGATATTTTATGGGATACAAAATAGATATTGCTTCTTTGGTCGCACTTTTAGTAGCTCTAATGCCTACTACTATTGGTGGTTTACTTCCTGCTATTGGTGTTGCTGGTATAACAAGATTAGGAAAAGACAACATTATAGCTAAATCAGGAAAAGGAATTGAAGCAGCTGGCGATTGCGATGTATTAATACTTGATAAGACAGGGACAATTACAGAAGGCAGTAGAAGTGCTATTTCTTTTATACCAATGCATGGATATACAGAAGAAGATGTTGGACAAACAGCATTTGCTGCATCTATTCATGATACAACACATGAAGGAAAATCCATAGTAGATTTAGCCGAAGAAAAAAAATATTTACCTCCTTTGCTAGAACAAATAATAACTGCAAAATCAATTGATTTTTCTGCTGAAACAAGAGTAAGTGGGATTGAATTTATTTCATATAAAAAAAGAATAAATTTGAATAAAGACCAAGAGGAAGAATTCAGAGATATAGCAAAAACAATACAGGACAAAACTCGTACATATGATTCTTTATCAATAGATGCAATCGAAAAAGCAATTGATGAATCAAGCAAATGTAAAGTCCATAATATGTTATTACAACTAGCTTATTCCTACAAACCAATTAAAATCCTAAAAGGAGCAGTTGATGTCATATTAGAAGAAGCATCCAATCCACAAACTAATAAAGCAGAAATAAAATGGAAAGCACAAGAGATATCTCAAAATGGTGCCACACCTATAGCAGTATCAATTAACAATGAAATAATAGGCTTAATAGTTTTAAAAGATAATTTAAAAGAAAGAATTAGAGAAAAACTCGAAGAAGTTCATGCTACAGGTATAACTACAATCATGATTACAGGTGACAATAAGCTTACTGCAGAAGTAATTGCTAAAGAAGCAAATGTAAATCAAGTAATGTCAGAGGCAAAACCTACAGATAAATTAACAAAAGTAATAGAAGAACAACAAAAAGGTCACATAATAGGTATGGTAGGAGATGGAACAAATGATGCACCTGCACTCGCCAAAGCAGATATTGGATTAGCAATGAATAGTGGAACTGCTGCTGCTAAAGAAGCTGCCAACATGGTTGATTTGGACTCTGACCCGTCAAAGATATTAAAAGTTGTAAAACTAGGAAAACAATTGCTTATGACCAGAGGAGCTATAACTACATTTAGTATAGCCAATGATGCAGCAAAATATTTTGCAATACTGCCTGCAATGTTTATGGAAAATAATCCTACTATTGCATCACTCAATATAATGCAATTACATAATCCACAAACTGCGATATTATCGACTTTAATATTTAATGCTATTATAATACCAGCACTTATTCCTATCTCGCTAAAAGGTATTAAGTTTAAAGCAGAATCATTACAAAAAATATTTGTAAAAAATATTGTTATTTATGGAATTGGTGGGGCTATATTGCCATTTGTTGGAATTAAGATGATTGATGTTTTGCTATCTCTTTTTGTATAAGTCAGTGAAGAAAATAAATGAACAATAATAACAATAAACAAACAATAAGAAACTTTCTTTTTAATAATTTACCTCCATCAATTAGGATAGTTTTATTGATGATGCTTGTAACAGGAATAGGTTATCCTGTTTCACTTATAATTATTGGAGAAATAGCTCTACCCTATCAATCAGAAGGTAGTCAAATGGTATGGAATGACAAAGTTATAGGTTCTAAACTTATTGCTCAAGAATTTACATCATCAAAGTTCTTTCATAGTAGACCAGCGACTGATTCAGCATCTACAGTAGATCCTCATATAACACCTGAATCTGCATATCAACAGATAGCAAATGTAAGTAAAGCCACAGGAATTCCAGAAAATGCTTTAAAAACATTAGTTGACCTTAATATAGAAAGAAACAAGGTAAGCAATCTAGTCATATTTGCTCCAAAATATGTCAACGTACTTGAAGTAAATTTAGAATTAGTAAAACAATATCCTGAAATATATTCCTTACTAACAACGGAATTATTAAAAAAACCAAATATATCATAGGAGGTGATATACTCATTTGGAACCTATAGTCTATGCTTTTATTACATTTCTTTTTGTATCTTTGATATTTTTATCATACTCCTTGATTAAGGCAGAAAAATAAATTTACATATTACTGTCATAAAAAGATCTTTTCAATAATAGTAATAGATTCAAAAAGAAAGATAAATACTAACAACTATATCATATAAATTGAATATTTTTTCATTAAATTTAATAGTGTTACTTTTTTTATATTGATCTCATGAAACATTAAAAAATATTTTTAATAAAGTCAGCAATGGAGAGATTGAATCCATTACTGTTGTCCATAAGGTTATATTCTAATAGAGTAAATATTTTACTGATTCTAAGATTAAGTTTATGAAATCTGTGTAATGGAATTAATTATAGAAATAAACTCTATTTCGATTTATTAAACAGCGGGAAAAGAAATATTTTTATGTTATCTTTTAAAAAGGTAAGTCTGTTATCTTTACAATTTCAAGTTTGATTAGTAAACTAAAAGTTTATTTTTTGAAGATTTAAGTTTTATTATGTTTCAATTTTGTTGCATAATAAGATGCAGATAGACCTAAGATAATATTATATACACAATAAACAATAGTGCCGTTCAAATTCTGCTAGCTTGAAAATTACTAACACAATTTCTATTGTATTAGT
>JAATVJ010000205.1 GCA_014523515.1 Nitrososphaerales archaeon TH1177
AATTTAAACAAATTGATGAATTCCAATATAATTGAAAAAGATTTCAAAGGATATTTTTCATTAACTGTATTTGGAGATATGATCATAAAGAATATATCTGCAATTAATTTTCTGTCAAAGCATAAAAGGTTCTTTTCTGAACATAATTTTCACAATATTCCGATAAAATTTATTCAGAGAATTGGCGCTTTAGAAAAAAGCGAGTTTATCTCTGGATTTGTGGCTGTTATAGAATATATAAAAAGAATGTATCAAAATTGTGAAAAGTATATCTATAGTATCCTACCTCAAGTTCCTCTTGATCTTATCCATACTGCAATTCCTATTGTAAGAGAAAGAGGTTTAAAATTTAAGCATATCTTACCTATTGATGCACTTATTCCAAAAATAAGTGAAGAATTTTTGAAAAATGAAGGATATAGTCAATTATTACATACTGGAATAATAGAAAGAAGAATGGTTAGCAGAGCGAATTTAGGAATAGTTTTAACCGAAAAGCAGGCATTAGTAATGTTTCCATTATCAAAAGGCCATGTTGATATGAATTTCATATTTTTTAATAATGTCTCTATTGATGATGGATTATTTCATGAATGGTGTCTTGACTATTTTATAGAAATATGGAATAATGCCAAAACATTTGACTCTGATAAACTAAAGAAGGTATAATTTTCTTTAGTTTTAACTACAATTTTTTGCAATAATAATTGTTTCTTTGTAATAATTTTAGATCACTATAATCCTGAATTTTCAAACAATTGTAGTATTTTTTATAATTTTTATGATTTTGCATAATAGTACTTTAATCCTCCTTAAATAACTAAAATACATAATTAAAACAATGACAAATAAAAATGCAAAATTAGTTAGCTGTGAATTCTTTGGCGACAAAATTTGTGAATGCGGTTTCTGTTGCAATGATGGATAAAGAAGATAATTAATCTTTATTCATCATCATCATTATTATTACTATCATCATTAGCATTATAGATATTATAGACATTTTATAGCAATAATAAAAGTAAGCAAGCCAAGTTTTACAAATTTATAATCATAATTCTCTCAGAACGAAAAATTAGGGATAGGAGAGAGAGAGAGAGAGAAAAGAAGGAAATACAAATACCATCCTGCTGCTGCTGTTGTTGCTAATAAATTATACAACACTAGTATTTTATAAAAATTTAATTATTGAAAAGTTAAATATTATTCTTAACCTAATAACATATGGTAAATATTCAGTTAAGCATTTCCTTGTTAATCATGTTTACCTTAATTGTATTCCTACCAAATTTAATTAATAATTATGTAGATATTGCTGCTGCTGAACCTTTAACAATTAAAGGTGAAGAAATTAAGGAACTTCAAAATTTAACAAAATCTTCTTTTTCCATTGAGAACAAGAATGTCAATTATTACAATAAAACATCAGGATACTTGGCATATCCAATTATAGAAAATAATACTAAAAATTTGACTGATAAAAAATTGCCTGGAATAATTATGATTCATGAATGGTGGGGGCTTAATGAAAATATTAAGAATATGGCAAACTCTCTAGCAAAAGAAGGATATGTTGTTTTAGCAGTAGACTTGTATAATGGTCAAGTAACTGATGCCGCAGATATTGCCAAGACTTTAGTGAGTAAAGTAAGAGACAATCCTTCTGAAGCAATAAGCAATCTTCAAAGCGCAGTAAGATATTTAGCTTCATTAGAAAATGTAAATTCTTCTAAAATAGCCTCACTTGGATGGTGTTTTGGAGGTGGACAGTCTCTGCAACTAGCATTAAACACAGAATCGGATTATCCTTTAGCAGCAACGATAATATATTACGGCAATTTGGTATCTGATCAAGAATCAATTTCAAAGATAAAGTGGCCAGTATTAGGAATATTTGGAGACCAAGATCAATCTATTTCCGTCAATGATGTAAAAAATTTTGAGAAGATACTAACTAGTACAGGAGTCCCTAATGAGATTTACATCTACGAAGGAGTAGGACATGCATTTGCAAATCCATCTGGTGATAATTATGCTCCAAAGGAAACTGCCGATGCATGGCAAAAAACATTAGATTTCTTAAATAAATATATAAAATAAAATTCATCATTTAAGATAAAATAGAATTTATTATTTTATATTAATTCTAATAGATATATTTACTAGAATGAGTATTATAACCTGTACATATTTTGAATAATAGAATTGGTTTATACAAATTGAAATTTATATAGAGGGGGCAAAAACTGGTCTGGTCCACGAGTACAGAGATAAAACATACATTAGAAAGGACATTCTAGTTCTCCTAGCAGAATATGGTGAACTAAATCAAACTAAACTTCTTAGTTATTGTGGACTCAATTTAGCAAAGCATAAGAAGATTATCGATGAATTGTCAGAAAAAGGATTAATTGAGAAAAATGAGAGTTCATGGGGAAGTAAAATTGTTGTAAATTATAAAATTACAGAAAAAGGGAGAAAATTTTGTAAAATGGTACTTGACCCTTATGAAGAGATGTTCCCAAGAAATAAAAAGCAAGAAGAACAAAAACATGGATAACAATGTTACTTAAAGAATTTAAGAGAATTTCTGGGAGTTAATTAATCTATGTCAAATGGGGCTAATGGAAGACAGGATAATGGTCCATCTAATAATGATCACGATAGTATTTTTCAAATAATGGATGGAATAATGAATGAGTTAAACAAGACAAGAAAAATTTTTGTATTTATGTTCTTTAGTATGATGATTCTTCCAGTTACTGCTATAATTATTTTTATGTATACGTTTGATGAGCCACGAGTTAATCGGGAAGAACTCCGAGCTAACATACAAGAGTTTAATGTATTATCACAAAAAATGAAAAATCAGATGATTACATTAGAAAATTTGCAACCGGATGAACAAGAAAAAGAATTACAATCATTATTGAATTCTAAAGAGTATAAACAAACAATCAACAGGATTGAGGAATTATCACAAAATGAATTAAACTTGATAAGTAATGAGCCAAAAACTAATCTGTATAAAAAAGAAATTCGATTAATCACATTCATTCTTTCAATAATATGGATAATTTTAGGAATACGACAATATGTTATTTTATCGTCCTGGGGAAAAAGATACAGTAGGTTTAAAAGACAACAGGAAGAGATAGATAAAAGACTTGATTTGGAATAATAATAATAATAATCTTTGATTGCAAAAAGATAGTTTGATTGAAGTACATCAATTAACATTGTTAAGTGCCAATGTTTAGCCAACCTTAAAATATATCCATTATTATTTATGCCTATGTCAAAAAACGACATTAATAACCAAAGGGGAACTAGATATGAGATATCTAGAAATATTATAGTTGGAATATTTGTTGGAATAATTGCAGCAATTGGAATTACAGGAATCTCTAATATATCTGCACAACAAGAAATGGGTAATACTACTACTTCTACTAATGCTACATCACAAATGGGGGAAAAAGGAAATTTGACCGGCTCAATAGATGTAGAAAAAACTATTGCAGAGGCATTTAAATCCAAAGTTACTGTCAATATGATTGATGCAATAACAGCTGCACAAAACAGTGTAGGACCAAATTCTATAGTCAAGGAAGCAGAGTTGACTCATGCATATGGATATTTGGTTTACAAAATTAAGGTTGTGGATGAGAACATGAAAAAATATAAAGTAATAATAGATCCAGGAACTGGTAGCATTTTAATGCAAAAGGAATTAACATATTCAGAATATGGACATGACAAAAAGTGTGAATATATGAAGGACAAATACAACAAAGACGAATATAAACATGAATATGATAAGACAATGAAATATGATAAAATGAGATAATAATAATATACTAATAATATATTAATAAGAAATAAAAAAAAGATTTTTATTTTATTCCTTATCAAATTTTTTATATGAAAAAATTAAAAAAAATTTAAAATTGATATACCTTAGAATAAGTATATAAATTAAAGTAACTTTTCATTTCATTAACATCTAAAACCATTTTCTGAGATTTCTCATTTAGCAAAATCGAACATGATGGAATTACGAATAAAGGAATGAATAAATGAATAAATTTCCGATTTATTTATATTATTGTTAGTGCCTAACGAGCTTCAAAATAGCTTCAAAATAGCTTCAAAATTTGATACAACTTTTATCTAGGATGTTGTAATTTTTCTGCAATGAAAATAATTCTATGAGATAGATATAGAGGCACCAATTGAGAAAGTATTTGTTGAGTATTATACTGAACCAAATAATATCAAAGAGGCTTTCCAAAGATTGTAAAAGAGTCAAAACCTACTTCAGGTTCCAAAAATTAAGAAGGCTCAGAAATAAAAGTAAAAGGAGAATACATTGGAAAAGAAGATGATGAAATGAGACTAAAAGTTACTGAAAAAGAACACAATAATAAAAAATTAGTGACAAGACAAAAAGAGGAAACATTCAAAACATGGCAAAGCATTCAAAATTTCCAAAATGATGCAGGTTTAAATCAAACACATGTAAAAAGCATTATTAATTATAAACTACCGACATCTGGAAAAATTGCTAATATAGTCACCGGAAACCAGGCGTAAGTAAAATTAAAAAAAAGAATAGAAAAAGCAGTAAGACAGTTAAACAAAAATTAGAATTACAAACTCGTTAGTAGTATTTGATAGAGCAAAGGATTACTCTTATGAATCAAGGCACATCTGTAGAATATTTCGAAATAATATCTAATAACATTCAAGAATTAAAAATGGTTATTATACAAAATTATTCCAATTGTTATTTGAAATAGGGGGATCTAAAGACTATGGGTTAATTGAAAATGCAGAAATTTTGTGAGGCATTTCAAAAAGATGAACTAGAGAACAATCTCCTGATTTTGTTGTGATAGTCAATTCAATAGATCAAACAGTAGAAAAATCACAAGCGAGTATATGGTTGACAAATCTTAATAGACAAATATGAAATAATTAAGGATACTTTGCTATATTAAGAGATCTTCAAAATAAGGTAATTGGAATTAAGGGAAAATAAAGATATAACAACAATCAATTATAAAGAACAATATAATAAACTTTGGACTCTAAAAAAATTGAGAAATTGAAACTATCGCTTTTTATTTTCTAATATATTTTTAATATAGATATCATAATAAGATAGATCTATTATATTTTAATAAATAATATTATTTGAGTAAAAAACCGTATTCACCAAGTCAATTTGGAAGAGACGCAGAGTTCATAATTGCTCTTTATCTTATTTCCAAAG
>JAATVJ010000206.1 GCA_014523515.1 Nitrososphaerales archaeon TH1177
ATTTACTATATATGGAAAAGAAAATCTATATATTAAATAAATTTTATCAAATACTTTTGACATTGAAAGAGAATTTTCATTATAATATTCCTTGGTAACATAATATTTTATTTTTTTTTGAAAAATAATTACTTTAACTTATTGGATTGAAATTGTAATATCTTACGCCAATTACTTTAGATAAATAATCATAAAAATATTTTTAAATCATAATTGGTTAAACTGTATCATTGAAATTATTAGTCAATGATAATCTAGTAGAGGTGATTCTTCCCAAATCTCATTTTTTGCTAACTACAGCTTTTTAGCATCTTTAGAGTATTGATAATTAAAGATAACATTTTAAAATTTTTATTATGTGATTTGAATATGATATTTTAAAAAAATGTAAATTTATAGTATTAGAATAAAAATAGAAAAGGAATTATTTTTCTTCATTATCATTTTATTATTAATTAAATTTGGTATTATTACTTGTCCACAAATTTCTTCATCTGAATTTTGTTATATATATTTTTACATATATCTCTATTTTGCACAACAGTTATCAAGTCAAAAAGTTGTTTATATGCTATTGGATCCTGAAATATCTCTGCAGTGATATTTCCTTTGGATAATATACAGGAAATTTGTCCAATAGGAAATCAGATTTATATAATGGTACTATTGATAGTTCATTCTCAGCTTGCTTTCCGCTATAGATATGAGCAATTGTGACTTCTATATTAGTTACATCAATCTTACTAAACATTATTTTGCATTGGCTTAAACTATTTCTTACTAGAGGAATTACTTTATATTGATAGTACTTCTTGGTGGCCAGATAATTCGGCATTGTACTTTTATCGACCTTCACCTAGTACTGCAAAAACTGTTGTTTTAGATGATAAACAAGTTATAGATGTTAATGCTGTTATAAGAAAGAGATATTACAAGAGCAATTATTCCTATTGTATTGTTAATTGTCTTCATTAGAAAATAAAATGAATTAAACTATTTTTACCTGGTAGACAAATCTAACTGAAAATATTTTTATAAAAGAAATTAATCTCTTTTGTATTGTTTTGCTTCGTCTTTTGTTATCTTAAAATAGACAGTATCACCATCAAACCTCTCCACTAAATTCTTTGGTATATAGAATCTATCTTTAGCTACATTGCCTTTTTGTGTTATTATGTATTCTCCTAAAATCTCTTGAACTTCACCAAAATCAGTATCATCTCCAAGTCCCCTTGCTTCTTTTTTGACAATTTCTTCAGAATTATAGTCAGTAGTATGTGATTCGCTATCAGTTACTTTTTTATTTTTTACTGCTTGTACCTTGTTTTTAAAATCTGCATCTTGAACTGTTATTTCTTCTTCCATGTTGTTAATACGCATTTCATCCTCTTGAATAGATGGTTCATCGTGATATTTACTCAAATCTATTTCTAAAAGTCTAAATTTTAAGACATTACCATCATAACTTTCTGCTTGATCTTTTGGAATGTAGAATTTTTCCTTATCAACTATTCCTCTTTGAACTAGTACATAGTTACTTTTAACCTCTTTAACTTCACCTAAATCTTCATCATTAATTCCTCTTGCTTCTTTTTTAATAACATCATTCCAATCTATATCATTAGAATTTCTCATAGATTATTCTATTTTACAACTTATTTAATAATTAGGGATATTCATAGCAGTGAGAAGGTGATTAAGATTTTAAATCATACTATTAAGGAATTTGAGAAAATTTACTTGTCATAACCTAATCAATTGTAATAACATCTAGACTACAATTGACTATAACCAACAGGATGACAATCTACAACTATGCCAAATGAGATAATGATAACATAATCCATATAAATAATAAAATAAATATGTATTGATGGCCTTCTATAATTTGTTCTATTAAAAGTATTCTATTGATTTTTTCCATTATCGACTAGTGGCTAAAAATGAGATCATTTATAGATCTATAATTTTCACTTTAAATTGTTTTATATCTTATATTAGCATTATCTAAATAATACATTATTTATTGAGATATGTAGTTGGATAGAAATCTACTCAAACGAAAATTTGGCTGGACAGGTATTCAAGTTCCTGCGATCGGCCAAGGTACATGGATGATCGAAGGTGATCATGATACCGAATCACTAGCAGTAGAAACGCTAAGGTTAGGCTTGAATCTAGGGATGTCTCATATTGACACAGCAGAAATGTATGGCCATGGACGTGCAGAGGAATTAGTAGCTGAAGCCATTGCTGGGCGACGAGACCAAGTATTCTTGACTAGTAAAGTCCTACCTTCTAACGCCTCTTATGAAGGAACTATAAAGGCTTGTAAAATGAGCTTAAGAAGGCTAAAGACAAACTGGCTTGACTTGTACCTACTTCATTGGCCCAGTAGATATCCCATAAGGGAAACAATGTGTGCCATGGAAAAGCTTGTGTCTGAAGGTTTTATACGATTTATTGGTGTCAGCAATTTTGACTTGGAAGAGCTAAAGGAAGCTGAACAGACACTTAAAAATGAACAAATTGCATGTAATCAAGTACTTTATCATTTAGGTGATCGTGGAATTGAGAGACGATTACTTCCATATTGTAAAGAGAGAGAAATAGCTGTAGTAGGATATGCTCCATTTGGACATGGAAGTTTTCCAGCTTGCCAAAGCCGTGGAGGAAAAGTGTTGGCAAAAATTGCAAAACTGCATAATCGCACTCCTAGACAAGTGGCACTTAATTTTCTTACACGACATCCATGTCTTTTCACAATTCCCAAGACTATTAACCCAGATCGAGTTAAAGAGAACAGCGGAGGTATGGGCTGGAAATTGACTGATGAAGATATTATGACAATTGAGAGTACATTTCCCTTACCTAATCGTGATACTCCATTGGGAATAATTTAGACAAAGTCCATTATTACCAATGTTAATGTTACTGAAATGTATGATCCTAAAATGGATGATACTAGAATCTATACCTTCAAAACGTAGTGGACTCTCTATAGATTATAATGATAATATCTATGTATTTGGTGGAGGAGATTGTATACATGTATCAGGATATGAAGAATCACAATAATTATTTTTGTCTACTGTTGCATCTGTTGTGGTTATACCATAAAAGAAAACAATTGTACATTGAGTAATAATATAATTGTAGATGTTAAAGCAATTACTCTTGCTTTCATTCTTTCTTACCATTATAAAATCATAGTAAAATAAAAGGATATAATAAGAAATGAAAAGTAATTTTGATAAATTATAATACAATTTGAATAATAAACACTCAATTAGATAAAGTTTTTAAAAATAATAATATAATCAAAGCTATTAATTTAAACTGTATTATGATTGCTAAAAGAAATACAAGGTTATTACTTTTTATTGTTATTAGTGTATTAATCATTATTGTATCCTTTTCTATTTATGTATTATACAATTCAAATCGTACACAGGATCAGAAAGAACAAGAGAATATAGAATTTGAAGGAACAGTCAATTACGTTGTTGATGGTGATACATTAGATATCAATGATAATAGAATAAGGTTGTCATTGGTAAATACCCCTGAACGTGGACAAGAAGGATATATGGAAGCAAAGAAATTAGTCCAAAATTTATGTCTAAATAAGAAAGGTGAAGTTGATATTGATGATGGACAACGTAGAGGTGACAGATACGGAAGAGAAGTTGGTATTGTTTACTGTGATGGCATAAATCTCAATAAAGTATTAATTGAAAACAATTTGGCAGTAATATATTCTGAATATTGTGAGATATCAGAATTTTCAAATGAAGAATGGACAAAACCTTATTGTCATTAAAATATACATATATTTTTATAATTCTTGTCCAAAATTAATTGTAAATTATGAAAATAATTTTTTTGATTTTTATAATGACTATTATATTTAGAGTGTATTATTCTATAACATCTGTTAAACTCTTATACTTGAGAAAAGTAAGGAATGTTAAACCATATTCAATATGAATAAGATCTAGAAAAGATAAGAAAATAGTGTATCATACATAAACTATATGGATGGGAGGTAAGTAATTGATATCTATGAATTGTACACATATTTAGAATAAGTTTCTACAGATACTTTAATAGATACCAAAAAGAAAAATTTGATGAATTAAAATCAAATCTAAAAGACTACATATACTATTCATAGAACAAAATTAAGAACAAAGAACAGAAAACTAGTATTCAGATGTATTGCTTATAATATGCACAAATATGTAAGGAGGATTATTGTAATATGATTTCTACTCAACCTAGATAATACATGCAAGTTAGCAACGATAGATGAAATTTGGTTCATTGAGATTATAAAAATTAAAATAAAAGTAAAACTTAAGGTAATAGTCTAATCATTTCTTTCTATGGTCAAGTATAAACATCAAGATATTTCCTTAATCAAAGGTTAAAGAATCCTTGAAAATATTTTTCAGATCCTCTTTCTCATTTTCATTCAAATTATCTTGATTTTTAATCTCATTCAATAACTTTTCCATTCTTTCTGGACCAATTATTTTCATTATTTTTTCTATCGAAGTTTGACCTTCCCATTCATTCAATAATTTATAGACATCATCTTTAGTTTCAGGACGAAGATCCTTTAAAGAATTATCGATAATTTTTTTGTAGCCTCTTCCAAAATCTTTGGGCCTAAATACCGATCCCATAATAATCTATAGTAATCTAAAATAATAAGTGTATTGAATTTTAAGAGATAGTTTTAATAATTAAATATCATATCCATAACATAGCTATTTTTTCAGAGTGTAAAAAAAATTATAATTATAAGAATATAGTAAAGCAGGAAAAAAGCATGAATATTAAGAAGATGATGATAAACTAACCAATTAATTCAGTAAGGAAGAATAAAGTATTATTAAAATGATTCGAAACTGAGATGCAGATGAAGATACCAAAGATGCAAAAACAGATCAAACTAGAGAGGATTGCTTGAGCATCAGAGAGTATATAATACGGAAATATTTTCAAATTAAAGGAATTAAACTTAATCCAACAAAACAAACTTTGAATAATGCTATGGATTCAATTAACAATACGATATGTTATAATAAAGAATTTTATAAGTTTACATTAGAAACGAACTATCATATATTACAATATTCTCTCTTCTCAAGAAGGAATAATTTCTCTTACTTCTATATCATATATATCAAAATTAAGGTTATTTGTCTTTAAAATTATCTTGGGAGAGCCCCACGATATAATTGCTCCTTTAGTTATTGCTCCACATTCATCCATTTTTGCTTTTTCAGAATTAATTCCCCATTTCCCATCATCAATTTTTTCATGTACTTTAATATAAGGTCCTTTTCCTTCATTTTTTGTATCGACAAAACTTTCAAGTTTTACTTTGGAATTGTTATCGAAATTATAAACTATTGCTTTAAACCCAATTTTTTTATTATAAAGATTTCCTAAATTTATTTTTTCATTAGGTTTATCTATTATATAATCTGCATGATATTGTTCTTTTTTTATTTGTAATTTACCATTTTCTGAGATATTATTGTGATAGCTTGAACCGCCACAATAAGCATTTGGATATTCCTTAATTTCTTCTTCTCCTTTACTGTCATGTATAATAGAACGAGAAACTACAGAAATAGATTGATCTCTTTTTTCTGCATCCAACATTTTGAATATCACAGTAAATTCTATATTCTTAAAGTCGCTTGGATATAACCAGTAACCTTGTTTATCTAATATACTAAAATTCCATGTTTCAATTTGTTTCATAATTTCCTGCTGATTTAAAACTCCTGTTTGTTTTGTAGAAATATCAATTCTTGTTGTTCCCTTGCCTACTTTCCAGCTTCCATCTGAATTTCTGTCTGAAAATATTTCTTTATTTTTTCTTTCATCAATTTGTCTTAAATCATTAGGATTTTTATTGTTAAATCTATAATATTCTCCATCTGGCTTATCTCTATAAATTGGGTAAATTTTTTCTTTTTCTTCTAAGGGAAGAAAAGGTAATAATTGTATTTTTATAATTTCTGAAACTAAAGTACTTGCTAATATTGAAAATCCGAATATTATAATCAATACTAATGCATAGTTAATTTTTTTTAGGATTAAAAATAATGTAACAGTAATTACAGAACCAATGATGATGTAGTAATTTTTAAATAATCCAATGATGACTGCTAAAGCTATTAAAATTACTATCTTTAAAATCAACCAATTCAATTCTAGACTCAGTAAATTCTATTTTAGCCAATAAGAGTGTTCTATTCCCAAAAATAAATTTACTTCTTAAAGAAATAATTTAGTATGATATTTATGAATAATATAAAATATCTTCCAATTTAATTTGATGTTATCTTTTATGCCATAATATAATTAGGATTAACATGATGCTTAGAGAATAGTTAACTGATTTTGAAATGATTTTGTAGTTCTTTATAATAGTAATAATGATGATGCATCAAATAGATATATTTCTGATGTGAATTACCAAAAACTAGAAAGATTGATGTATGAATATATCCCTTAATTTAGGATATATAATATATAATAAATAATCTCGTAATATAATAATTCTCAAATATTAATTGATGATATAATAAATGAATAAAAATACTATTTGTTATCATCTTTTTCTTGTTGAGTTGTGATATTAACATCTTTTCTGATTTCTTTTTTTATTTTATCTGATAATTGTTTATTTTCTTCCTCTTCATCTTCTTCAGATTTTCCAACAATGTTTGATTCATCATCATAAAATTCATTTTCCCCTCTATTATCAATTGAAGACATTTAGTATAATTTATTCTGATGATAATTTTTATTTCTTTAAATTGTTTCTTATATAACTATTAATAGGAAATATAGTATATAGATTATACTGGTATTTCGATTCTGCTTACTTTAGAGATTGAAAGAAACTATATTAACCTAGAAAAAGTCTTATTTCCTTAAATTGTCAATTTGTTTATTGCATTATTCCAATCAAACTCGAACATGACTTTTTCATTGATATATATTTCGTAAGTATGAAATTTACAACACCTTCATCTTTTATATTTAATTTTTTTGACTTCTTTAATATGTTAATTCTTGTGCCTTTTAATACTTCATAATCTGCCATATTTTCACCCATAACCATGAAAATAATTATCTGCATACAACTAAAAATGCTAAGAGGATATTTATCATTAGAATTTCAATGAAGATAGTATAAAGAGATATTCTAGTAAAGCATTTTTTCATATTAAAACTTATTTTCTAGATATGCCATAGAATTTCATGATTCTTTTTTTCTTCTTCACTAAAAAGTTCTTTATTACAGTATGTGCATTTATAAAAAGGAATTAGTTTGATTGATTTAAGACCCTCTCCACTAATTTTTTGATAGCGATTTCTTTTATAATTTCCTATCAATTCTTTCAATGTATAATTCCATCCATGTTGTAGGTCTTTGATATTATCTGTTTCTGCAATTGGATGTATGTATTTCTCATTAGGATTAGTTGATGCGATAAATTGTGCATTATCTATTTTTGAATCTGAATCAAATAATAAACATATAGCATACTCATTACCTTTATCATTTGTCCAAAGTTGAATTTTTTTATGAATAATATTCTTTTTACTAGCGATTTTATTAACTTGGTCAATATGAATTTTTAAATTTCTTATTTTTTCTTTATTAACAATATCATCAGAATTTGGAGAAGACAATGTTATACTCATATATCAATATTAACAATTTTATTTAATCTTATTCAAATTTGAATCAAAACTAAACTAATTAATATAGATATAATAATTCTGACAGATAAAGTATTTGTTTAACACTTGAAGATATCTTTATAATATAAGGGGCTTCTTAAATTAAGAAAATGATTTAGCTTTATATATTTTAATTCTAATCTAATAGTCGTTAGATTATTTAAAAGAAATAGAGAGAACACCTACCATTATAGTAACATATTCTCTATCTATTTGTACTTTCTTTTTAGTCTCAGTTTATGGAAGACATCTAAAGCATTAGTATATTTAGAGAGATGAAAAGAAAAATTATGTTTCTGTATGGAATTGGATTCAGAGGTTTGGTTTTTGCCAGATCTATAACAAAAGGAAAAAAGTTTCAGCATTCATTATTGATGAAACCATCATTTAAATTGGAATCATTATTACTGGTTATGGTTTTGGATTGAACCAGTTCACAGATCTATGATTAAAATTTATAATTCAGAGGAAAGAAATATGCTTTTACTGAAAAATTCATTAGATCATTAGTTGATAAATATAGAAAAGATATGGTGTATAGTGATGGGAACATGGTACCCATCAAAAGTATATAATATAATTGGATTAAAATACTATCTACATTCACATTTTCAAAAAAGTTTGATGGAAAGGGTCAATCAATATTTTAAGGACAGAACTGAATCTTTTGATGATTACTCTATCATGTATTCAAAGAGAAAGAAGGTAAATACAATTTATTATATGTAAATATTCGGATACAATTGTTTATATATCTAATAAGGATATTACAACAGAAATGAAATTAAGTTAATGGAGATCAATATACCAAGAGCCCCCTAAAATTAATTTTTAAATATAATCGAAATGATTTTAGAGATTATTACAAAAATATTAAGTATAAAAATTAGAAATTATCTATATAAATACCATTAGAGCAAACTTAAGTTTAGGATTTGGTATTTATTATTATTATTGTTATTGATTTGATGTAATATTAACTATCATCAGTAAGAAATATTACATCATGGTTATTTATATCATCAATATCTATATCGTCATCATCAAAACATACCGTCTCATCATCATCATTTTCAAAACATACTATATCTAGATCATCAATATCATCAATATCTATATCGTCATCATAATCAAAATAAAAGTTTCGATAGTGTCTGTCTTTAATGTCAAAATCATCATCAATATCAATATCTATATCGTCATCATCAATATCAATATCAATTTCATTTTTTAAGTGAACATAATTAATACTAGGCTCTATTATTTTATTTAATAATGCAGAATTGTTATTTTTCTCTTCTAGAATATAATTAAATCCTAAATAAGAATAAGAATAATATGGATAGAATATTATTAAAAAGGAAATAATTAATGTCCTAGTAATTATTGATTTAGCATATTTCAATACAAAAATATTAAAAGGAACTAATTATATGTTTTACTAAATAAAGTATAAATTATTCAATATATGGATTTTAAATTATTACCATCCAGCAATAATAAGTTCTAATCTTTAAATATTATAATATAATTTAAAAAATAGTTTATTGATAAAATATGTATATGTATTTTTGTTATGCGTTCTTTATCTCTTTTTCTATTTATTTATTTATTATTCTCTCATATATTATTCTCCTTTCCTTGTCTTTGTTAAACAATTTGATTGTCTCTGAATATATCAAACCAGTAGTAGCCAATACTAGAACAATAATCCAATCAGAAAATGCCAAAGGAACTAAATCAAATATTTCTTGAATAGGAGGATAGTTCATGATAAAAATAATCAAAAATGTTTCACCTAATAAGGAATATATCAGAAATTTATTGCTCAAAAATCCTAATTTATGGATGTTATGTCTAAAGGATCTACAGGAAAAAGCAAAGAAAAGTTCAAAAAATACAATTAATGCAAAGGCCATAGTTCTTGCCTTTGCAATACCATACTCTGAATCCCATCCATTGACGTTAAGAGTATTCCAAAATAA
>JAATVJ010000207.1 GCA_014523515.1 Nitrososphaerales archaeon TH1177
TTTTAAAGGACACGAATCTTTGGGTGCTATACTTGATATGATGTTTAAAAACCATACTAGAAAAATCTTATTAGAAAACTCTAACCAATTTGTCAGTGATAGAATAATTCTTGGTGAAATTTCCAAGCTCTTGAAATTTCAAGAGATAGATAACCTATTAGATATACCTATTAATCAATTTAAATTTGAGTATGCAAAAGAAATTACTACTGACCTGACTCTTAGTCAAATTTGTTTAATAATGGATAAAATGGATCATGCTTGTATATTATATCAAGATTCAATAGTTACTCCTTGGGATATATGCCTTATCTTGCTTTCAGAAAAGTTAACAGAATCGTCTGGCAAAAGCTATCTACAAAAAAAATTATGTCCACATTGTGGAAAAGAAATAGATTAACGAGTTGTATCTAAATTTTAGATCTCACATCTCACTCATGGTAACTAACTAAATGTACAATTGATAATCACAAAAAGGTTGTATCCATGATAAAAGAGAGGTTACCAACTATCATAACATTACAAAAATATAAATGTATACAAAGTATATATATATATGGTAGCATAAAACTCATTTCAATCTTCTACTAGATAACTTGAATATTGAATCTCTATATCTATCAGAAAGAAGCCATATAAGGAGAACTATATAGAAATGCAGAACTGGAAATGACATATATTTATAATTCTCAAATAATTAGTTATTATAGATACAAACAAATACAAGATATTGCTGGAAAAAGGGATAAATATTGCTGAAAGAATAGTTTTCTCATCATCATCATCATCATAACTTATAGTGAGAAGACTTTTTACGACTATCAAGAAAATTTAGTCTTTAATTCAAAAGGCAGAGATTGTTCTGATCTGAAGTTATGCTGTATAATAGGTTCACTTCACTTGTGTATAACTAATTTGTTTATGAATAAAATATGTCATTGTTTTAATTCAGCTATACTCTCTCGAATAAAAAGATAAATATAGAGAAAAAAAGAGAGAGATAGAGATGACAAGACAATTATAAAAGTATCTTGAATAAGATTATAATTGTCATATCAAAAATGCATAATTTATGGTTATTGATATCAATAATAATTGTTTTATCTGTTTCTATCTCATCAAATACTCTTATTATAAATTCTACAAATATAATTGAAACAAGGGATGATAATAATAATAATAATAATTATTTTACCTCACTATGCAGAAATTCTTTAGTTGCGTGTCTTGATGATATAACATATCTTGATAAAAATGGAAAGAATACTAAAATACAAACAGATTTAATATTATTAGATCAGATTAATTCAACGAAACTCAAAGAATGGATAGATATTTTATCATCTTTCCATACCCGAAATACTAAATCAAATTATATTGAGAATGTAGCATATTGGCTTAAAAATGAGCTTCAAAACTTGTGCGAGGGTAGAGTATCTTTTCACAATTATACTCAAAATGATCAAAATCAAACTTTTAATTTAAAAAATATTATTTGTAGTAGTAAACAAGAGTTCCCATCCTCCTCTTCTTCCTCCTCATCTTCCTCATCTTTTTCTCCTCATCCTGCTCCTCACTATAATAATACTATCATAATTGGAGCACATTATGATAGTAGAGCAAAAAATATCAACGATACTGATGCCAGAGCTCCAGGAGCGGATGATAATGCTAGCGGAGTTTCTGCCTTACTAGAACTTGTAAGTATTCTTTCCCCATTAAATCTAAAAAATAATCTCGAATTTGTATTATTTTCAGGAGAAGAACACGGCCGATGGGGATCAACAAATTATGTAAAATATTTAGATGATAATAACAGAACTAAAACTATAGATCTATATCTTAATTTAGATATGATCGGTTACCGGCCTTCTAATGAAACAAAAAACAAAGTCATATTAGAATATGATGTTGGCAATAAATATGTACAAAATGATAAATATTCAAAGAACATAGCCTTATTCATCAAGCAAATAGCTTCTAATTATACTAATTTAGAAGCAGAATTAGCTAAACTTGAAAATAGTGATTTTATATCTTTCGAAGCATTTAATCATACAGTTATAGGAATACATGATGGAGGAGTAAAGAAAAATCCTCATTATCATAAATCGTCTGATACTCCAGATACCTTGAATATCAAATATTTAACTTCAATAACAAAGATGGTACTTGCAACAATTTTAGAATTGGACAAAATAAGCCAATATTTAAAATAATTTAATACTTTTTATTCCTTTTTTGTATATGCCAAAAAATATATGTTATTTATAATATCATAAGAAAATTCATTAATTAATTGTAATACAATAGTTTTATAATATTTAGAAAGTCAAATCTTATTTTATTATTAAAAAAGAAAATGATAAGGAAAAAACAAAATTATCATTATCATTATAATTATTATTATATTATGTTTTCTTAATCTTTTGCATAAATCCTACTAATATTATAGCAGAGGCACCTAATCCTACAGCAATATAACTTAAAATGTTAGTTCTTTCTACCTCTGAATTTATAGAATTAGCTTCATCACTCGATTTTTGTATTATCTCTTTTGTAGAGTTGATTTCATTTTTTAATTCGTCAATTTGATTAGACAAATCGCTCATTATTGGAGTAATTTGCTTTGCAATATTTTCTATATTCGCTTCAGAACCCCCAGAAACAACAGGGAAAGTAATCCTATTTGCATCTTCTACGTCTTCAATTTGGATCTCATTATTTACACTCTGCGTTCCTATTGCACCTTTTAGACCAAGAATATAACTTCCTAGTTTTGAAGGAATAATATCAGTTACATAAAGACCTGCACTTTCTTCAGAAGGAATAAAATTTAATCCCTTACTAACTCCTCCATAACTGATACTTGGGGACAGATCTTTCATAGCATTTCTAACTGGGTTATCATTTTCATCAAATACATATACCACTATCTTATTTAACAAATTTAATAGAGGTGGTTCTTCTTCCCATCCAGCCTCTAACGTGTAGTTTCCTACTTTAATTTCTTTATGTCCATATACATTTGATATGCTAAAAAAACTAGACGAAAATAAAAAAAGAAGTATAATTAAGGAAGGTATAATAAGATTTATTTTATTTAGACTTGACATAAATAAAATTCATTAATATCGTTATTTAATCTATTATTTCATTAATCCTAAAGTTTTAAAAAAAGAAGATAATTCCCTTTTTTTTATTTTGTAACTTGTATTTCAAATTCCTTATACTCTGGTTCTATAGGCTGGAATAGAATTCCTTCAATACCTAGTTTTCCTATAAAGGTGCCTCCAGAATCAAAAAGATGAGAAGCTGGTTCAACTCCCCAAGCAGAATGAGTAATTGCATTTTTATATAAGACTTTATTAGACGACGCCGACGAGGACGGATTTTGTATAGTAAATGAATAATCTATATGCTCCTGATTCTTTTCATTTTTTTTATCCAAAAATATTATTTTGAAAAGTGATTTTTCTCCGACTTTAAAAGATGACGGTGTCCAACTTATATAAACATCAATATCGTTTTCCATACTCTTTTTTATAGTTTTGATATCATCTGTAACAATGATTTTACCTTTCATCCAATCATATTTTGATGACTGAAAAAGATATTCTCCTTCTTTGTCAAATTTATAACTGAAAAAATCATTTGGTTTAATATTTTCTGATTGTGCAACTGTATCTTTTCCATTACTGCTGCTGTTGGAGGTAACTACAATGTTGTGAATAATATTATCAGCATTATACCATTTTATTTCTTCCCCCGTGCTGATAGGGTATTCAGTTATATCAAAAAATCTGTATCTACTAGAATCACTTGATCCAGGAACTATTGTTATAATTTCTTCTTGTGCATTAGCAAAATGTGGATATAAAGAAAATAATAAAGGTAATAAGATGATTGAAAAGGAAGATAATAATAATGTATTTGTAATATTTTTTCCTTGGATAAAGCTTTCCATTAGTATAATAAAAAAAAGAAGATTATATTAAAATATTATTATATTATTTTACGAGATCTCTACAATAAATAAATAAATAAAATATCCAGTTAAGCTATCAAAATGAGAGATGGTAGTTAAAATTAATAAACAATATTATGAAAAAATATTATTCATGTAAAATATAATATTAATGAAGTAAAAAATATAACTATATAATTTAAAATAAATATCCATCGTTTTGCATTTAAAATATTTTATATTTAATTAATTATGGTAACCAAAATTATATTATATTTTCTAGTCTTTATGATGTTATTTTCAACTTTAGCTTCTTTGAATATTATTAATGTAAAAGCTCAAGAGGAAGTGAGGAAGAATACTCTTTTCTTGAAGATGAATATGCATAAAATTATGATTAAAATTACTTTGAAGATAATTCTCTGAAAA
>JAATVJ010000208.1 GCA_014523515.1 Nitrososphaerales archaeon TH1177
AATGACAAATGAAGAGTTTAATATAAAAAATATTTTGTATCAGGTTTTCTCTATGGAAAACTTATCACTTAATGAAGCTAAAAATTTATTTAGAAAGATAATCGAGGGCAAAATTGAAAATTCTTATGTTGCTGCTATTTTAAAACAAATTTCATCAAGAGGAGAAACAGTTGACGAAATTCTTGCAATGATACAAATTATCAAGGAAAATTCTATAACTATTCATCCTAATATCAAAAATAATTTGATCGATATTTGTGGTACTGGTGGTGATAAAATCAAAACATTTAACATTAGCACTGCATCTGCAATTGTTGCTGCATCTGCTGGTTCAATTATAGCAAAACATGGAAACCGATCTGCTTCTGGTTTATGCGGTAGTGCCGATTTTTTTGAATTTATTGGATTAAATCTAAATAATTCTCCACAGATGGTATCTTGTAATATTGAAAAAATAGGAATAGGATTTTTGTTTGCGCCTATTTTTCATCCAATTTTAAAAAATGTTTCTAAATTAAGGAAGGATATCAATATAAGAACAATATTTAATATTGCTGCACCATTATGCAATCCCTGTGACAATTTAACTGGTCAAATTATAGGAGTTTCTGATCCATTATTATTAAATAAATTAGCTAAAGTTACAGAAAAAATAAATAAAAAATTCTTTATAATTCATTCATATGATGGCTTTGATGAAATCTCGAATACTGGATCAAACAGGATAATATATAGTAACAAAGGAGAAATCAAGAAATTTGATCTAAATCCTATTGAAGTAGGAATACCTATTACTTCTTTAGATAATATTTCTATTAAAAATAAAGAGGAGTCGATAAGGCTAACTCTGGAATCAATATATGGTTTAGCTAGAAAAGAAATTGAAGACATTGTAGTTTTAAATTCTGCCCTAGTATTAGTTTTATCTGATATTGCCAAAGACATAAATGAAGGAATAGATATTTCTCGATCTGTAATTAAAGAAGGAAAAGCAAGAAAAAAATTAGAAGATCTAATTAGTTTTTATGGGGAAAAAGAAAAGTTATTTGAAGTTGAAAAGCTATTTAACATAATTTAAATATTTTATCCTTGGTAGAAGATCGAGCAAACTATATTTTATCCATTTAAATATTTCTATTAGAATAAATACAAAATCTTAGGAGAATAAATTACCGTATTTCAGATCATAAAGTGAGAATTATTATTATACCTTGAAGTAGTCATAATTAATGAAGATCTAATATTAGCACTATTTTATATCTCATTTTTATCATAATAAAATTTATTATTATAATATTTTTAAAAAAATTTCGATATTCGAATAGATTACAAAACAAATGAACGAAATTATAAGGATCAATATTTGTGTTATCTATTAAAATGTTATACCATAAACTGTATAATTCTATTCTAATGCAAATGCTTATATGAGTTTATAAAAATAAATACAATATTGAGCTTACAATTTAATACATTACAAGATAAATCAAATCTGATGTTAAATAGAAGAGAATTGAGAATATCCCTAAAAAATTCAGCAGGAAAAATAAGTAGAATAGAATTAATAAAGATGTTATCAAAAAATTTTAATGTAGATGAAAAGAAAATATTTCCCATTTCAATGTATGGTGAAAAAGGCAAAACAGACATCAAGGCCACTATCTTTATCTATGAAGATTCAGAATTAGCAAAAAGTCATCTTCCAAAGTATAGAATACTTAGAAAACTCTCAGGTGAAGAGAGGAAGAAAATAATTGATGAGGAAAAAGCTGCAAAGTTGAAAGCCAAGCAAGCTGCTAAGGCAGAATCCAAATAAAAAAGGCGAAATAAATGGTAGATAAAAAAAAGGATAAAGATTCTCAGATATATAAGTTCTTTAAAGTACAGAGTAACGCTGTGGAACGCATTAAGAGGGATTGTCCTAGATGTGGAAAAGGAACCTTCATGGCCGCTCACAAAGACCGACACACTTGTGGAAAGTGCGGATTTACCGAATTTATTCAGAAAAAAAAAGTCTAATTTGAAAACTATTTTATTTATTACGTTATTTTTCTAAAGACATTAATTTTTCTTTTAATTGTGAATTAAGTGAAAAATTCAATATATATTCTACCGGGATTTTGATATTATTATCTGTTATCTTAATTATTTTAATTGGAAGTCCTCCATTAACCCATTTTTGAACTACTCTATTTTCTAAGGTTGAATCCTTAAATCCATATTCAAATTTATTCGTGATATACTTTAACAATATTTTATCATTATGAAAGACTTTTTTTGGATCCGCTAAATGATTCAAGTCTTCATAAATATATTCATAAAAAGTATCACTCTGATTATCTGAGATTACCTCCATTCTTGTTATTTTAGATAACAAATGAAGGTAATGTAAAAATTCATGTCCTAATATAGCATAGATAGAACTTTTTGTTCCATAAGCAAGCAAAGGAGCCATAACCTGAATTATAATATTTAATTTATTCTCAAGGTCTAAAATTGGAATAGTCCTTGCAAACAATATCCCATATTCTGCTAAATCAAGAGAAGAATATGAAACAATTAGATTAGGTTCTATATAAAAAAATGGAAATTTAATATTTGTGCTATCCTCAATACGGTATATGCCTTCTTTTACAATTGCAAATCCTTTGAAAATTAAATTATATATTTGATCGGAAATTTGATTATCTAAATATGATAATTTGACTTTGTATAGAGGATCCAATTTCATTGCTATTAAAAATTACCGTATTACGTATAAAAAAATTACGAAATTAAGATATCAAGAATATCATATTTTAAAAATTCACATGGATTATTTAGTTTTAATGATATATTAGGTTCCATTAATTTCCTTCCTTCAATAAATTGTCTTAGAAACAGACCATTATCACATTCTAAAATAATTATTAAATGAAATGGATCAAGTTTTTTAAATTGAATATTATAAATTTTTTTATATATAAATTTTGACTTGTAATAATAACGTATTATAGACTTATTTAGTTCTTTTAAATTTCTAAGATAAAAATTACTTATTGGATTAGCTGTTTTTACAAAGATTTTATTCTTAACTCTAAAATTAAGATTTGTATTTTCTAAAAAATCTTTTTTCTCTATAATTTTAAAATCTAATCCATTGTTGCTAAAAATCTTGTTTAATTTTACTTTTCTTTGCCGTGGATTAATGATATGAACATAAAAAAATCTCCCCTTTCCCAATACTTGACTATTATCATCCTCACTACCACACCAGCTAAAAATCATCCTATCCGATTTGATACAATCTGACAAAGTATTTTGTATAATCATTTCAATTGATTGTTTTTTTTGTATGGTAAAATTTGAATTATCTCTAGATTGATTTTCTAGTACTTTTTTGTCCCTTTGAGTCAGCAATTTTGTCTTTTTGTATCTTCCAATCAAATAAAAAGAACGAGATGTAGTTTTAATAGAATAATCATTATTATTTGAGATAAAAACATCAATTTTAATATCAGGATTAACAAGATTTAAATTTTTTTTTGATATAGATTTAAATTTGTTTCTTATTTCAAAATTAAAAGCAGATTTTATATTTTCAATGTCTTTTATCTTATAAAGTGACCTAATATAATCTTCTTTATCAAACATAAAATATGGTAATGAGGTTCCGATTGAAAATGATTGATAATCATATTTTTTTTCAAAATCAACTATATAAAAAATTCTCTTTACAATTTCATTAATCTTGTAAAAAATACCTTGACAAATTAGACAGTCACTAATGTTTTTTTTATTGTCTTGTTTTAGATCAGGAAAATTTCTTCTTAGACAAAAATAACATAATGAATCGTGAAAATTGAAGTCTTTTACATAGTTTAAATATTTTAATTTAACCAAAACCAAATCGTCTTAACATTCCATGCATTTGTCTTCCTTTCGCTTGTTTCATCATTGTTTTTGAATTATTATATTGTTTTATCATATCTTTTACTTCGTGTTCTGTAATTCCAGAACCACGAGATATTCTTTTTCTCCTTGAATCATTAATACTATTAGGATCTTTTTTCTCATCTTTTGTCATTGATTGTATTATAAATCGCCATTTCTCGATTTTTCCTTGCAGTACATCTAATTGTTCATCTTTTATCATTCCAGATAATCCTGGTAAATTTTCTATAACATTTCTAAATCCCATTTTGCTAACATTTTCCATTTGAGAATAAAAATCCTCAATGGTCATTTTACCCCCTAACAGTCTTTTAGCTTGGTTTTCATCTGCTTCTAGTTCTAAGCTTTTTGCCATATCCAAAAGGGCTTTTAT